>JBMDXL010000962.1:0-3019 GCA_048594465.1 Microlunatus sp.
TGACGGTCCGGCCGCGTCGACCGAGGCCGAGACCGGCGCCCGGCTGCCGGTCGGGTTCGAGGTGCTGCGGGTGGCGTACTCGGACCGGCACACGCTGGCCGAGGAGGTCGTCCGCTACGGCGCGGACGCGATCGTGCTCGACCCGCCGGAGCTGCGGGAGCGGGTGCTGGAGATGCTCGGCCGGGTCGCTGCCGGGTCCCGTCCGGTCGACGCCGACCCGGCCGACCGGGAGCTGGAGAGCACGCGGGTGTCGGCATGATGACCTCCCGCGCCCAGGTGCGCCGGCTGCTGGCCCTGGTGCCGTACCTGCGGGAGCACGACGGGGTGCCGCTGACCGAGGTGGCGGCCGCCTTCGGGATCAGCCCGGTCACCCTGCGGGCCGACCTGGACGTGCTCTGGATGTGCGGCATGCCCGGGTTGACCCCGGGCGACCTGATCGACATCGACATGGACGCGGTGGACGGCGAGGGCGTCATCCACCTGTCCAACGCCGACTACCTGACCCGGCCGCTACGACTGTCCGCCGACGAGGCGCTGGCCCTGGTGCTGGCGCTGCGGACCCTCCGCGGGATCGCCGGTCCGGGCAAGCGCGCGGCGATCGACTCCGCCCTGGCCAAGCTGGAGGCGGTCGCCGGCACCCAGGCGCACTCCGGGCAGGCGGCGGTGCTGGTCCAGGGTGCCCGGGACGAGATCCAGGCCCAGGTCACCGACGGTCTCCAGCGCGGTCTGCGGCTGGACCTGACCTACGACGTGGCCACCCGGGCCGAGACGACCCAGCGGCAGGTCGACCCGCTCCGGGTCTTCGTGCTGGACGGCTACGGCTATCTGGAGGCCTGGTGCTACCTGGCCGGTGGGCTGCGCACCTTCCGGCTCGACCGGATCGTGGCCGTGGCCGTGACCGACATCCCGGTGGCCGCGCACGACGTGGAGCTGCGGGACCTGACGACCGGCTGGTTCGACACCCTGGCCGATGCTCCACTGGTCACCCTGGAGCTGGATCCGCAGGCGTCCTGGATCGCGGAGTACTACCCGACCGAGCAGGTCACCTCGCGGCCCGGCGGGGGGTCGGTGGTCAGTCTGCGGGTCACCCACCCGTCCTGGCTGGAGGGTATGCTGCTGCGGCTCGGCGGTCACGCGCGGGTGCTGTCGCCGGCCGGAGCGGGGGACTCCGCCGCCGAGGTGGCCCGGGAGGCGCTGGACCAGTACGCGGCGCTCGGCCTGGCGTAGGCTCCCGGCAATGCTCTGGTTCGTGGTCTTCGGCGTGATCGCCCTCGGCGGTCTGGTGATGGTGGTGTGCTTCGGCGTCTCGCTGTGGCGCAAGAGCCGGGCCCTGCTGGACGAGGTCGGCGCGCTGCTGGAGCGGGCCGACCAGGTGCTCGGTCTGCTGGACCAGATCGAGCTGCCCGGTGGGACCGGGACCCCGCGCTCCGGCTTCGCGGCTGACGACGCAGAGGCCGAGAGGGACGCGGCGGCGCTGGGCTTGTCTGCTCAGCGTGCGACGTAGGATGGCCGATGATCCCGTGATCGGATCGGTTCACCGCTGAAGCAGAATCCGTCGGAAAGAAGGAAACGATGATCCCACAGGCCATGTTCGGACTCGGTGTTCCCGAGCTGCTGATCATCTTGGCGGTGGTGCTGCTGCTCTTCGGCGGTTCCCGCCTCGCCGGCCTCGGCAAGAGCACCGGTCGGGCGCTGAAGGAGTTCAAGGAGGAGACCAAGGGTCTCAAGTCCGAGAACGCCGAGAACGACCAGATCGCCGGCCCCACCACCCAGCCGCCGGTCACCCGCCCGGTGCAGCAGGACCCGATCCAGGACCCGGCGCCGAACGACCTGCGCAAGGACGTCTGAGCCCGGTCCCGCTCGGAGACACCTGTGGCTCTCACCGTCCTGGGCCGTCCGGTCCGCCTCAACCTGAGCTGGCTCAAACCGCCGCCGACCCCGCCGGACGGGTCGATGACCCTGTTCGAGCACCTGCGGGAGCTCCGCTACCGGCTGGTCATCGCCGTCGGCGCGATCCTGCTGGGCATGATCTTGTCGTTCGTGTTCTACGACCAGCTGTTCTACATCCTGCGGCACCCGTACGACGTGGCCATCGCCCAGCTCAAGGAGAAGAACCCGGACCAGATCACCGACCTGGTCAACCTCGGGCTCGCTTCCCCGTTCACCCTGATGCTGAAGGTCTGCCTGACCTCCGGGCTGGTGCTCACCTCACCGGTCTGGCTCTACCAGCTGTGGTCGTTCATCGTCCCGGGCCTGCTGGCCAAGGAGAAGAAGTGGGCGATGATCTTCATCGGCACCGCCACGCCGCTCTTCCTGGCGGGCGTCGTGACCGGCTACATCATCATGCCCAAGGGCATCGCCGTGCTGCTCGGGTTCACCCAGGACGGCGTCGCCAACCTGCAGAACATCAACGACTTCCTGTCGTTCATGCTGCGGCTGATGATCGTCTTCGGGATCGCGTTCCTGATCCCGCTGGTCGTGCTGATGCTCAACATCGTCGGCGTCATCAAGGCCTCCCAGCTGTCCAAGGCCCGGATCTACGTCATCTTCGGGACCTTCGTGTTCGGGGCCGTGGCCACACCCTCCACCGACCCGTTCTCGATGCTGGCCCTGGCCATCCCGATGGCGCTGCTCTTCCTGGTGGCGGAGGCGCTGGCCCACGTCCTGGACCGGCGCAAGGCCAAGCGCGCGCTGGACGGTGACGGCACGGTCGTGCTGCACGACAAGGCCCTGGACGAGCTCGACAAGACCGACTGACCGGTGGCTCCCCACAGCCCCGGCCCCGCGGGGGCCGGACCGGGCCGTTCCCGGCCCGACACGAGCGTCGCACTGGTGGTCAACCCGTCCTCGGGTAAGGGGCGGGCCCGTGAGCTGTTGGCCGAGGTCGCCGGGCTCTTCCGCGACACGGGTCACCCGCTCGACGTGCTGATCAGCCGCAGCGTCGAGGAGGCGCAGGCGATGGCGGTCGGCGCGGTCGAGTCCGGTGTCGGCACCCTGGTCGTCATGGGCGGCGACGGGA
>JBMDXL010000963.1:0-4760 GCA_048594465.1 Microlunatus sp.
TGTCTGGGCAACGAGATGGACGGACCCTGGCAGATCGGCCACAAGACCCCGTACGAGTACGGACGGCTGGCCGCCGAGACCGGCCGGGCGATGCGGCTGATCGACCCCGACATCGAGCTCGTGGCCTGCGGCTCCTCGCACGCGCAGATGCCGACCTTCGGCACCTGGGAGGACGAGGTGCTCACCCAGTGCTACGACACCGTCGACTACGTCTCGCTGCACGTCTACTACTCCGAGCACGACGGCGACACCGACAGCTACCTGGCCTCGGCGGTGGACATGGACGGCTTCATCGAGTCGGTGATCTCCACCGCCGACGCGGTCCGCGCCCGTGGGCGCCACACCAAGACGATCAACCTGTCGTTCGACGAGTGGAACGTGACCCACCCCGACGAGCGGGGCGGCCACGACCTCGCCCGCCAGACCCCGTGGACCTTCCACCCCAGGCTGGGGGAGAGCGAGTACACGATCACCGACGCCGTGGTGGTCGGCACCATGCTGAACTCCCTGCTCCGGCACGGGGACCGGGTGACCGTCGGCTGCCAGGCTCAGCTGGTCAACGTCCTCGGTCTGATCCGCACGGAGGAGCACGGGGACGCCTGGCTGCAGACGATCGCCTACCCGTTCGAGCAGATGGCCCGACTCGCCCGCGGCGTCATCCTGCCGGTGATCGCCACCGGCGACCGCCAGGAGACCGCCCGGTACGGCGACGTCCCGGTGGTGGACGCGACCGCCACCTACGACGCCGACAGCGGCGCCGCCGCGGTGTTCGTGGCCAACCGCAGCCGCACCGAGACCTCCCGGCTGGAGGTGGACTGCCGGGGTCTCCCGGTGGGCCGTCTGAGCGCCGCCACCGTGCTGGCCAGCCCGAACGGGGCGGACCCCGACCTGACCAACCGCGACCGGCACGACGCGCTCGTGCCGCACCCCCTCCAGGGCGCCCAGATCGACCAGCAGATCCTCCGCGCCGACCTGCCACCCCTCAGCTGGACCGTCTTCGAGCTGGCCCGACCCGCGGCCTAGCTCGGTCCCATCCCGCCCCCCGACCCCATCCCCTTCAAGGAGAAGCATGACAACGTCGTTCTCGATCTCCCGCCGCTCGTTGCTGGGCGGCGCCCTCGGTCTGGCCGCTGCGGCCGGGCTCTCGGCCTGCTCGCCCGGTTCGGCCGGCACCCCGGGTCAGGAGGCCTCCGTCGGCGGCGGCGGCGGCGCGGAGGGCTACGACGGCCCCGCCGTGTCGCTGGCCTTCTGGAACGGCCTGACCGGCGGCGACGGCCCGATCATGCGCAAGATGATCGACGAGTTCAACAAGGCCCATCCCAACATCAAGGTCAGCATGACCGCCATCGCCTGGGCCGAGTACTTCCAGAAGCTGCCCGCCGCGGTCAGCAACGGCAAGGCCCCGGAGATCGGTCTGATGCACGCCGACGACCTGGCCACCAACGCCGCCCGCCAGGTGATCACGCCGCTGGACGACGTGGCCGAGGCGCTCAAGCTCACCGAGGCCGACTTCGTCCCGATCGCCTGGAACGGTGGCCTCTACCAGGGCAAGCGCTACGGCATCCCTCTGGACGTGCACCCTGCCGGTCTGTTCTACAACAAGAACGTGCTGGAGAAGGTCGGCGCCGACCCGGAGAAGCCACCGACCACCGGCGACGAGCTGATGACCATCCTCGACCAGTGCAAGTCGAAGGGCATCCAGGGGATGTGGACCTCGGCGCTGAGCGTCAACGGCCTGTCGTCGCAGACCACGGTCTACCAGTACGGCGGCAAGATGGTCAGCGACGACGGCCTGACCGCGGAGTTCGGGGCGGAGCCGGCCCAGAAGGCGATCTCCTGGTGGAAGAGCCTGATCGACAACGGCTACAGCCCGAAGAACGCCGCCGCCGACGGCGACTTCGTCTCGTTCACCAACGACAAGGCGGCCTTCATGATCAACGGCCCGTGGAACACCACCCCGCTGGACGCGATCAAGAAGCTGTCCTGGGGTGCGGCGCCGGTGCCCAACATCGGGGGCGAGCAGGTCACCTGGGCCGGGTCGCACCAGTTCGTGCTGCCGAAGCAGCAGAAGGCCGACGAGAACAAGCAGATCGCCGCCCGGGTCTTCGTCAACTGGATCTCCCAGCAGTCCCTCACCTGGGCCACCGCCGGCATGGTCCCCGCGCGCAACTCGGTCCGCGAGGATCCGGAGTTCGCCAAGATGGGTCCGGTCACCGAGTTCGCCAAGGAGGTCGACTACATCCGGTTCGTGCCGCCGATCCCCGGCGTCAACGACGTGCTGCCGGAGTGGGTCACCGCGACCAGCGAGGCGATGCTGGGCAAGAAGCCGGTGAACGAGGCGCTGCCCGCGGCGGCGGAGAAGGCGAACAAGATCCTGGCCGCCAACCAGAAGAAGTACGGATGACCAGCACCACCGTCACCCGGACGGCGGTGACGACCCCGGCCGCGGCCACACGGCCCCGCCGGGGTCGGCTCCGGCAGAACCACCCGCTGGCGCCGTACCTGATGCTGCTGCCGTACGTGCTCCTGCTGTGCGCCTTCGTGCTCGGACCGGCCGTGTTCGGCATCTGGGTGAGTCTGCACGACTGGGACTTCCTGCTGCCCAACAAGCCCTTCATCGGCCTGCAGAACTACCTCGACCTGTTCGATCCGGACTCCATCACGTTCGAGCCGTTCTGGAACGGGATGCGGGCCACAGCCATCTTCACCGTGGCCAGCGTCCCGTTCCTGGTGCTGATCCCGCTGGGTATCGCCTTGATGCTCAACCGGGTCTTCCCGGCCCGCTCGATGTTCCGGGCGATCATCTTCGCCCCGTTCGTGCTGGGGATCGCCGTCATCGGTGTGCTGTTCCGCTACCTGCTGGACAGCCAGTTCGGGCTGATCAACTACCTGCTCGGTCTGGTCGGCATCGACCCCGTCGGCTGGACGCAGACGCAACCGGCGGCCTGGGTGGCTCTGGTGGCCATGACGGTGTGGTGGACGCTTGGGTTCAACACCGTCATCTACCTGGCCGGGCTGCAGGGGATCCCGCGTGACCACTACGAGGCGGCGTCGTTGGACGGCGCCGGCGCCTGGGGCAAGTTCGCCTACGTCACCGTCCCGGGCCTGCGGAACATCCTCGTCTTCATCCTCACCACCACGGTGCTGGCCAGCGCCAACATGTTCGGGCAGTCCTACCTGGTCACCAACGGCGGGCCGGGGGACAGCACCAGGACGGCGATCATGGTGATGACCCAGGAGGGCCTGCGCTCGTTCAAGATGGGCTCGGCCACCGCCATGAGCTACATCCTGGCCGTCTTCTTGATCATCATCTCCGCCATCAACTTCCTGGCCCTGCGCGAGAGGGAGAAGAAGTGACCACCACCGAGCCGAGCAACGCCGAGCTGGCCCGTCTCGCCGAGTCCCCGGAGCCCCCGACCCGACGGCGCCGGGCCTACCGGCAGGACCGGAACGGTCCGGTGTTCTGGGTCGGTCTGATCCTGCTGGCGCTGGTCTTCGTGGTGCCGCTGCTGTGGATGTTCCTGACCTCCTTCCGCACCGTGGAGGACTCGCGCCGGATCCCGATGACCCTGATCCCGGACGAGTTCACCCTCCGGGCCTACCGGCTGCTGTTCGCCGACGAGCAGAACCCGGTCTTCCTGTGGGCGGCCAACTCGTTCATCGCCGCGGCCGCGCACGCCGTCCTGGTCGTGGTGGTCGCCTCGATGGCTGCGTACGCCCTGGCCCGGATGCAGTTCCGGGGCAAGAACGCGCTGTTCGTGATCATCATCGCCACCCTGTTCGTGCCCGGTTTCATCTTCTTGATGCCCAACTACCTGATCATGGACCAGCTCGGTTGGCTGGACACGTTGATCGCGTTGATCGTGCCCGGGGCGGCAGGGGCCTTCGGGGTCTTCTTCCTCCGGCAGTTCTTCCTGGCCATCCCCAAGGAGCTGGAGGAGAGCGCCCGGATCGACGGGGCCAACACCTGGCAGATCTTCACCCGCGTCGTGCTCCCCAACGCCAAGCCCGCCCTGGTCACCCTCGGCGTGCTGGCCTTCCTGGGCAACTGGAACGACTTCATCTGGCCGGTGTTCGTGCTGTTCTCCCCCGAGCGGCTGACCCTGCCGGCCGGTCTGGCCACGCTCCAGGCGGCCTACAACATCGACTACCCCGTGGTGATGGCCGGCGCGACCGTGGCGGCCCTGCCCGTCCTGATCCTGTTCATCTTCGTCCAGCGCTACGTGATCGAAGGCGTAGCCACCAGTGGCCTGAAAGGCTGATCGGCACCTCATGACGCCCAAACCCGAACACCCCCGCCCGCAGTTCCTCCGTCCCGACTGGCTGACCCTCAACGGTCACTGGCAGTTCGAGGTGGACACCGCCGACAGCGGGCTCGAACGGGGCCTGCGGTCCCGCGAGCTCAGCGGCGAGATCCTGGTGCCGTACGCCCCGGAGAGCGAGGCCTCCGGCGTGGGGAACACCGACTTCCTGGAGGCGGTCTGGTACCGCCGGACGGTCACCGTGCCGTCCGGGTGGGCCGGGCGGCGGGTGGTGCTGCACTTCGGCGCCGTCGACCACGACGCCACCGTCTGGGTCAACGACGTGGAGGTGGTGCGGCACCGGGGCGGGTTCAGCTCCTTCGAGACCGACATCACCGAGGCCCTGGGTCACGGCAGCGAGGCCACGATCGTGGTCCGGGCCCGGGACACCCGGCACGGGCCGCAGGCCCGCGGCAAGCAGGCGCGGGAGTACGCCAACCACGACTGCGTCTACACCCG
>JBMDXL010000964.1:0-2861 GCA_048594465.1 Microlunatus sp.
GTCGGCCGAGTATGCCGCGCCCCACCGACGGTGTCGGTTGACCCGGCCGGGCCGGGCGGGTTGACTGCCGATACGGGTCATCGACGACGGGAGCAGCGTGGACAAGGTGGTCGAGTCCGCCGCGGAGGCGGTCGCCGACATCGGGGCCGGCTCGTCGCTCGCGGTCGGCGGGTTCGGTCTTTGCGGCATCCCGTCGGCCCTCATCTCCGCGGTCTTCGCCGCCGGCACGGACCGGCTCGAGGTCATCTCCAACAACGCCGGGGTGGACGACTGGGGCCTGGGTCTGCTGCTCGGTGCCGGTCGGCTGCGGCGCGTCGTGGCCAGCTACGTGGGGGAGAACAAGGAGTTCGCCCGGCAGTACCTCTCCGGCGAGCTGGAGGTCGAGCTCACACCGCAGGGGACCCTGGCCGAGCGGATGCGGGCCGGCGGCTCCGGCATCCCGGCCTTCTTCACCGCCAGCGGGGTCGGAACGCAGGTCGCCGAGGGCGGTCTGCCCTGGCGGTACGCCGCCGACGGCACGGTGGCGATCGCCTCGCCGGCCAAGCAGACGCAGATCTTCGAGACGCCCGACGGGGACCGCGAGTTCGTGCTCGAGCGCGCGATCATCGCCGACTTCGGGCTGGTCCGTGCCTGGCGCGGGGACCGGCACGGCAACCTCGTGTTCCGTGACTCGGCCCGCAACTTCAACCCGCTGGCCGCGATGTGCGGACGGGTCACCGTAGCCGAGGTGGAGGAGCTGGTCGAACCCGGTGACCTCGACCCCAACCAGGTGCACACGCCCGGCGTGTTCGTGCACCGGGTGGTGGCCCTGAGCGAGGAGCAGGTCGCGGCGAAGCGGATCGAGCGGCGCACGGTGCGCTCCCGCGTCGGCGATCGTGGGGCGGAGGTGGCCCGGTGAGCTGGACCCGGGAGCAGATGGCGGCGCGGGCGGCCGCCGAGCTCAGCGACGGCGACTACGTCAACCTCGGCATCGGCTTGCCGACGCTGGTGCCCAACTACGTGCCCGACGACGTCGAGCTGGTGCTGCAGTCGGAGAACGGCATCCTGGGGGTCGGCCCGTACCCGTACGAAGGGGAGGAGGACCCGGATCTGATCAACGCCGGCAAGGAGACCGTCACCGTCCGCCGCGGGGCGTCGTTCTTCGACTCGGCGCTGTCGTTCGGGATGATCCGCGGCGGCAAGATCGACGCGGCCGTCCTGGGCGCCATGCAGGTCTCCCGGGTCGGCGACATCGCGAACTGGATGATCCCCGGGAAGATGATCAAGGGCATGGGCGGGGCGATGGATCTGGTCCACGGGGCCAAGAAGGTCGTCGTCTTGATGGAGCACGTGGCCAAGGACGGCTCGTTCAAGATCGTCGAGTCCTGCTCGCTGCCGCTGACCGGGCGGGGCGTGGTGCAGCGGATCATCACCGACCTGGCCGTGATCGACATCCCCACCGACGGTGGCCCGCTGGTCGTGGTGGAGCTGGCGCCCGGCGTGGACCTGGCCGAGGTGCGGGCGAAGACCGAGCCCGCCCTGGTGAGCCGATGAGCTCGTCGGCGTCCCTGGCGGAGCTGGTCGAGGAGCTGCACGAGCGGCTGGCCGAGGTCCGCCGGGGCGGCACCGAGGCGGCCCGGGCCAAGCACACCGCCCGCGGCAAGCTGCTGGTCCGGGACCGGGTCGACCGGCTGCTCGATCCCGGGAGCCCGTTCCTGGAGGTGGGGGCGTTGGCGGCCTACGACCTCTACGGCGGTGAGTACGCCGTGCCCAGCGCCGGCATCGTCACCGGGATCGGCCGGATCGAGGGTCGGCTGTGCCTGGTGGTGGCCAACGACGCCACGGTGAAGGGCGGCACCTACTACCCGGTCACGGTGAAGAAGCACCTGCGGGCCCAGGAGATCGCGGCGGCGAACCGGCTGCCGTGCGTCTACCTGGTCGACTCCGGTGGTGCCTTCCTGCCCTTGCAGGACGAGGTGTTCCCCGACCGTGATCACTTCGGCCGGATCTTCTTCCACCAGGCCAATCTCTCGGCTCGGGGGATCCCGCAGATCGCCGCGGTGCTGGGGTCCTGCACGGCCGGCGGGGCGTACGTCCCGGCCATGTCGGACGAGACGGTGATCGTGCGCGGGCAGGGCACGATCTTCCTCGGCGGCCCGCCGCTGGTGAAGGCGGCCACCGGCGAGGTGGTGTCGGCCGAGGAGCTCGGGGGCGGGGACGTGCACGCCCGGACCTCCGGGGTGGTCGACCACCTGGCCACCGACGACGCGCACGCGCTGGCCATCGTGCGCTCGATCGTGGCCACCCTGCCCCCGCCGCCGGTCGATGATCATGGACCGGTCGAGGAGCCCCACGAGGACGCGGCCGGGCTGCTGGACGTGGTGCCGGTGAGCACGCGGACCCCGTACGACGTGCGGGAGGTGATCCGGCGGATCGTCGACGGCAGTCGCTGGCACGAGTTCAAGCGGCTCTACGGCGAGACCCTGGTCTGCGGGTTCGCCTCGATCTGGGGACACCGGGTGGGCATCGTGGCCAACAACGGCATCCTGTTCTCCTCGTCCGCGCTCAAGGGGGCGCACTTCGTGGAGCTGTGCAACCAGCGCGGCATCCCGCTGGTCTTCCTGCAGAACATCTCCGGCTTCATGGTCGGTCGCGAGTACGAGGCCGCCGGCATCGCCAAGGACGGTGCCAAGCTCGTCACCGCCGTGGCCTGTTCGGTGGTGCCCAAGTTCACCGTGGTGATCGGCGGCTCGTTCGGGGCCGGGAACTACGCGATGTGCGGTCGCGCGTACGACCCCCGGTTCCTGTGGCTGTGGCCGAACGCGCGGATCTCGGTGATGGGGGGCGAGCAGGCCGCCGCCGTGCTGGCCACGGTGCGCCGG
>JBMDXL010000965.1:0-5239 GCA_048594465.1 Microlunatus sp.
GCACGACCAGCACCGTGTCGGAGCTGACCGGGTTGCCGCACTGGGAGACCATCCCCGCGGACATCCCGGCCGCGACGGCGGAGATCAAGGCGGCCATCCGGGCTCGGATCGAGGCGTCGGGGCGCACCGTGGCGGACGTGATCGCCGAGATCGAGGCGTTCCTGGAAGCCGAGATCGCCGACATCAAGGCGACCCGGGCGCGGGGCGAGGAGGTCTGGCCGGTGATCGCGTACGCCGACATCGCCGCAGGCACCGTGAGCGAGGAGCAGCTGGCCCTGCTGAAGCGCCGCGGCTGCGCGGTGATCCGGGGCCACTTCGACCGGGCCGAGGCCGAGAAGTGGGACCGCGACGCGGTGGACTACGTCGACAGCAACCACTTCTTCGAGACCTACTCCGGTCCGGCCGACGACTTCTTCGGCAGCCTGGGCAGCGAGATGAGCAAGCCGGAGATCTACCCGATCTACTGGTCGAGCGCGCAGATGGAGGCGCGGCAGCATCCGCGGATGGCCACCGTGCAGGCCTTCCTGAACAGCCGCTGGGTCGCCGAGTCCGACGGTCACCAGTGGTTCGACCCCGAGGTCGACACCCTCTACCCCGACCGGATCCGCCGCCGCCCGCCGGGCGCGACCTCGGGTGGGCTGGGGACGCACCTCGACCCCGGGACGCTGGACCTGTGGATGACCGAGGGCTACCAGCAGCACTTCCGGCACCTGTTCGCCGGCGACGTCGGGGCCTACGACCCGTGGGACGCGTCCTACCGGACCGAGGCCTCGCAGTACCCGGGATCGACGATGTGCTCGGCCTTCCGCACCTTCCAGGGCTGGACGGCGCTGTCGGAGATGCCCAACGACCAGGGTGTCCTGCACACCGTGCCGATCCCCAAGGCGATGGCGTACCTGATGCTGCGGCCGCTGCTGGACGACGTGCCCGATGGTGAGATGTGCGGGGTGCAGCCCAACCGCACCTTCCCGGTGAACGAGCGCTACCACGCGATCCTGCTCGACGCCGTGTCGGCGATCCCCGACGTCCAGCCCGGCGACTCGGTCTGGTGGCACTGCGACATGATCCACTCGGTCGCCCCGGTGACCGACCAACAGGGCTGGGGGAACGTGATGTACATCCCGGCCGCCCCGCTGTGCGCCAAGAACGTGGCGTACCAGACGAAGGTGCGGGAGGCCTTCCTGGCCGGCAACAGCCCGTACGACTTCCCCGAGGAGCACTACGAGGCGTCCTGGACCAACCGGTTCGGCGTGGACGACCTCAACGCGATCGGACGACGGGGTCTCGGGCTGGACGCCTGAACCCCTGGGCCTTCGGCCCGAGCTGACGGAGACCTGCCTCTCGACCCACGACACGCCGGGCGACACGCCGCGGACGCGGGCACGAGAGGCAGATTTCCGTCACGCCGGCGCGGTGACCGACCCCCCGCGACTCCTCCCGGAGGCGGGTGCGGAGGCGTCGCCTACGGTGTGACCATGGCCGAACCCACGCAGGACGACGAGAACCGCCCCGACGACGCCTCCGAGGGTCAGCGGTCCGAGGGCCCGTCGGGCTTCAGCGGGACCGAGACCGCCGTCGGCGGCGCGGACGCGGTGCCCGACACCCCGGACGTCAACCCCGGGACCGCCGCACCGCTTCGGGAGTCAGGCGCCGACGGCTCCTGACCCCCTCGCAGTTCCTCAGCGAGCGGTGACCGTGGCGGACTTCTTCGACCACGCTCCCGTGCCGGCCACGTTGCTGGCCCGGACGGTGATGACGTACTTCTTCTTCTTGGCCAGGCCCGTGATGACGACCGAGCGGGACGCGGAGGACACCGTCACCGTCTTGTCCTTGCTGCTGCCGACCCTGTCCGCCCGGACCTGGTAGGTCGCCACGGCGCCACCGGAGGTCGGCTTCGCCCACCGCGCGGTGATCGTGATGCCCTTGCTCTTCGTGCCCGACGAGGCCTTGCCGATGCCGGGGGTGCCGGGGACGGCCAGCAGCCGGGCGGTCACGCCGCCCGCAGCGCCGGGACCCTCCGCCGTGATCGGCAGCACCCGCACCGCATAGCTGCCGCCCGACAGCAGACCCGCGAAGGTGTAGCTGCTGCTGGTGACCGGCAGGTTCGCGACCGCCACCCGCTTCGCCCCGGTGTCGGCGCTCCCGGTCCGGATCACCCGGTACCCGGTGACGTCCGAGCCGCCGGTGCTGGCCGGAGGCGACCACCGCACGGTCACCGTCTTCCGGCTGTCGCTGGTGCTCGCGGTGACCCCCACCGGCGCGCCGGCCAGCTGAGCGGGCGGGGTGGCGACGAGCACCAGGTTCGGGGTGCCGGCATCCTCGGCGCCGCTGATGACCCCGGGCGTGGCCCGACCGAGCAGCTGGCTGGTGAGGCTGGCCGGGGTGGCCAGCGGGTCGTCCTGCTGGAAGCGGGCGACGGCACCGGCGACGTGCGGCGCGGCCATCGAGGTGCCGTCCAGGTAGCCCGCGTCGGAGTTGGACGTCCACCAGGACGACAGCACGTCCACGCCGGGGGCGTAGACGTCGACGCAGCTGCCCAGGTTGGAGAACGACGCCTTGGTGTCGTTCACGTCACTGGCCCCGACGGTGATGGCGGCGGGAACGCGGGCCGGGCTGTAGTCGCAGGCCGACACGTCGAAGTCGCCGTCGTTGCCGGCGGCCACCACCACGGGGATACCCGCGCGCACCACCTTGTTCACCGCCTGGTCCACCACGGCGGCGATCTGGGCGCTCGACGCGTCCACCTCGAAGCCGAGACTCATGTTGACCACCGCCGGGCCACTGGGCTTGTGCGCCGCGACCCATTCCAGCGCGTTGATCATGTCGATGACGTAGCCGTCACCGTTGCAGTCCAGCACCCGCACCGCCACCAGCCGGACGCTCTTGGCCACGCCGTAGGTGCTGCCCCCGATGGTGCCCGCCACGTGCGTGCCGTGACCGGCGCAGTCGGAGGCGTTGGTGTCGCCGTCGTAGAAGTCGTAGCCGCTGACCGCGCGGCCGCCGAACTGGCTGTGGGTCATCCGGATGCCGGTGTCGAGCACGAACGCGGTGCCGCCGGTACCGGAGCCGAGGTAGTCGTACTGGCCGTCGAGCACCGCGTCGCGCTGGTCGATCCGGTCCAGCCCCCACGGCGGAGCGGTCTGACTGGCACTCGACTCGACTCGCTTGTTCTCGACCGAGTACGCGACGTCCCGGACCACGCCGACCACCGAGGGGTCGTCGGCCAGCCGGACGGCCTGGGCCCGGGTCAGCTCGGCGGTGAAGCCGCTGAGCACGCGGGAGAAGCGGGTGAGGACCGTGCCACCACCCTGCTGGGCCTTGGCCAGCGGTCGCGCCGTCGCCGAGGTCGAGGTGGTCTGCACGAGATAGCGGTCGCGGGTGGCGGCTGCCGCGGTGTCGAGGGGTGCGGCCAGGGAACCGCCGACCAGAGTGAGGCCGATCAGGCCGACGAGCAGGCGCCAGCGCCGACCCGAATCAGGTGCAGACATACCAGGAGCTTTCTGTTCGGGCCGGAGCGGCCAGCTGAGTTCGGCCAGGATAGGAGAGAAGTCGTCGCTACGCTGCCGTTATGGGGACCGAGTTCGAGCACAAGCTGGTGGTCGTCGGCGACGAGTGGCGCGAGGCGGTCGCCGCCACGTCGGCACTGAGTCAGGCCTACCTGAGCACCACACCGGGGATGACCATCCGCGTCCGGGTCGTCGACGACGCCCGGGCCTTCCTGACGATCAAGGGCAAGCAGGTGGGGATCGGGCGTCCCGAGTACGAGTACGAGATCCCGGTCGACGACGCCCGCGCCCTGCTGGCCATGATCACCGGCGGCCACCCGATCACCAAGACCCGGCACGAGCTGGGTGATCCGTGGGCCGGCTGGATCGTGGACGAGTTCGCCGACGCGAACGCCGGACTGGTGGTGGCCGAGCTGGAGGTGCCGACCGAGGACACGCCCTGGGCGGTGCCGGTCTGGGCGGGGGCGGACGTCACCGACGACTTCCGCTACAGCAACTCCGAGCTGTTCGGTCGTCCGTTCAGCCAGTGGGGCGTGGGCTAGCCGCAGACCCGTGGCCGGTCGCGGTCCCTGCGCCCGGCTCCGGCTCGCGATGATCATCGTCGCGCCGTCGGTGGAGTGCACCCCGGCTGTCCCGCAGCCGGCCCCCGTCCCGGCTGTGCCGCTCGGCCAGGATCTCGGCCACGATGCTGACCGCCGCCTCGGCCGGCTGCCGACCGCCGAGGTCCAGCCCCAGCGGCGTCCGCAACCGGGCGAGGTCGGCGGGCGCGCACCCGGCCTCCCGCAACCGTCGGTCCCGGTCGGCGCAGGTGGCGCGTGAGCCCGTCGCCCCGACGAAGGCGAGCGCGTCCAGGGCCAGCGCGACCATGATCACCGGCACGTCCACCCGGCCGTCGTGGGTGAGCACGCAGACTGCGGTGCGGGTCTCGCAGCGGCCCGCCTGAGCCTCGTCGCGGAGGTACCGGTCGGGCCAGGCCAGGACCACCTCGGCTCCCGGAAACCGTGCCGGGGTGGCGAACACGGGTCTCGGGTCGCAGACCGTCACCCGGTAGCCGAGCAGCTGAGCCTGCGCACTCAGGGCACCGGCGAGTCCGTCGGCGCCGACGATGATCATCCGTGGGGCCGCGGGCCAGACCTGGACGAAGGTCGTGGTCCCCGCGGTGGTCACCAGGGCCGACTCGGTCGTCGCGGGTTCCTGGGGGTCGGCGCCGAAGAGCTCGTGCCCCGGGTCCGGTCCCGCGATGATCACCGACCGCCGGGCCGCCCGACCCGTGCGGACGCGCTCGGCGACGGTCCGCCAGCCCGGCAGCGACGCCGCCCGGACCGGCTCGACGAAGATCGACACCGTGCCGCCGCAGGTCAGCCCGATCTCGTACGGGTGCGTGGGTGGACCGTAGGTGAGCAGCACCGGTGTCGCCGTGGCTCCCACCCGCCGGGCCTCGTCGTGCACCGCGCTCTCCACGCAGCCGCCGGAGACCGAGCCGAGCACGGTCTGGTCGTCGACCACCACGAGCGTCGACCCGACCGGGAGCGGCGAGGATCCCTGCACCGCGACCACGGTCGCCAGCACCACGTCCCGGTCGTCCTCGAGCGCCGCGATCAGCGCGTCGAGGAGGTCACCCGTGGTCGACGTCATCGCCGCTGGCCAGGTCGTCGCACGGGACCACGCTCACGCCGGCCGTCGCCAGGTAGTCTCGCGCCCCGCTGTCACCGGTCAGGGTGGTGAGCACCGGG
>JBMDXL010000966.1:0-4095 GCA_048594465.1 Microlunatus sp.
TGCTGCCGGGCTACCTGTCCTACGTGACCGGGATGGGTGCGGCGGAGGTCGCGGCCGGCCACCGGCGCGGTCGGATGCTGATCGGCACCGTCTTGTTCGTGCTCGGACTGGCCGTCGTCTTCGTGGCCGCCGGATTCGCCTTCGGGGCGTTGGGCAGCCTGTTGCTCAACCACCAGACGGTGATCACCCGGGTCCTCGGCGTGGTGATCATCGTGTTCGGTCTCGCGTTCGCCGGGGCGATCAGCCTGGGCAGCCGGGAGCTGAGGCTGCAGCGGCTGCCGGCCGCCGGACTGGCCGCCGCGCCGGTCCTCGGCGTGGTGTTCGCCCTCGGCTGGACCCCCTGCATCGGACCCGCCCTCGCCGTGGTCTACAACCTGGGTCTCAACGAGGGGACCGCGCTGCGGGGAGGGGTGCTCGGCTTCGCGTACGCGCTCGGGTTGGGCATCCCGTTCGTCGTCGCCGGTCTGGCCTTCCAGACGATGACGCGTACGGTCGGTGTCCTGCGGCGCCACCAGGTCGCCGTGATGCGCGTCGGCGGAGTGATGATGGTGACGGTGGGACTGATGCTGGTCACCGGTCTGTGGGACCAGCTGATGGCGCGGCTGACCGTGTGGGTCGGCAGCTACGTGACGGTGATCTGAGTGGTGGACGTGACGCGGACCGGCGCGCCGGCAGGGACCCGGGACCGACCGGACACCCGCTCCGACTCTGACGAGCGACCGAGCACCGGGCGTCCGGGCGACGCCGATCCTGCCGACACCCCGGACACGCTGCCGGGGGCCGACGGCGACGGCGGCGGTGGCCGCGACGGTGTGATCGGCGGTGGTGTCCGTGGCGACGACCGGGGCGGCCGCGACCTGGCGCCAGCGCTCGGGCCGCTCGGGACCCTCCGCTGGCTGTGGACCCAGCTGACCTCGATGCGCACCGCCTTGGTGCTGCTGTTCGCGCTCGCGGTGGCCGCCGTGCCCGGTTCGTTGATCCCGCAGCGTGACGTCAGCCCGATCCGGGTCAGCGACTTCATCGACCAGCACCCGACCCTGGGGCCGATCTACGACAAGGTCGGGCTGTTCAACGTCTTCACGTCGGTCTGGTTCTCCGCCATCTACCTGCTGCTGTTCGTCTCGCTGGTCGGCTGCATCGTGCCCCGGGTGCTGGTCTACGCCAGGGCGCTCCGTGCGGCGCCACCTCGGACCCCGCGGAACCTGTCCCGGCTGCCCGCGTACGCCACGACGGCGGCCCCGACGGACGAGACCGACGAGGACCTGCTCGCGCTCGCGGAGGTGAAGCTGCGGGGGGCCCGCTACCGGGTGGTCCGGCACGAGGACTCGGTCGCGGCGGAGCGGGGCTACCTGCGGGAGGCCGGCAACCTGGTCTTCCACCTCAGCCTGCTGACCCTGCTGATCGGGGTGGCGGTCGGCGGTCTCTACGGCTTCCGCGGCACCAGCGTGGTGATCGTGGGTCAGGGTTTCGCCAACAACGTCACCCAGTACGACGACCTGACCACCGGTGCCTGGTTCTCCGACGACCAGCTGCAGCCTTTCACCATCGGTGTCGAGCAGTTCCGGGTCGCCTTCGAGACCGGACCGGTGCAGACCGGCGCCGCCCGGCTGTTCGAGCTGGACACGCTGGTCACCGACCGCCCGGGCGCGACGCCGTACCGCCAGACCATCGAGGTCAACCACCCGCTGAACGTGGACGGCACCACCGTGCACCTGATCGGTCACGGCTACGCGCCCGTGGTGACGGTCAAGGACGGGAACGGCGACGTCGCCTTCTCGGGACCGGTGGTGTTCCTGCCCCAGGACGGCAACTTCACGTCGGCCGGCGTGATCAAGGCCCCGGACGGTCGGCCGCAGCGGCTGGCCTTCGAGGGCATCTTCGCCCCGACCGCCAAGGTCGACGAGATGGGTCCGCGGTCGCTGTTCCCCGACGCGCTGGACCCCGCGCTCTACATCAACGTCTGGACGGGTCCCCCGAAGACCGAGACCGGGCAGCCCGAGAACGTGTACTCGCTGGACACCACGGGGCTGACCCAGCTCGAGGACGCCAAGGGTGAACCGCTGCGGATCCTGTTGAAGCCCGGCACCAGCTTCACGCTGCCGGACGGCCAGGGGTCGGTGGAGATGACCGGCGTGGCCCGGTGGGTCAAGCTGCAGCTGAGCGACACCCCCGGCGTCGGGATCGTGCTCGGGTCGATCGCCGCGGCAGTGCTCGGTCTGTGCCTGTCGCTGTTCGTCCGCCCACGACGGGTCTGGGTCCGGGTCCGGGGTGCGGACGGTGGACCTAGGCTGATCGAGGTGGGTGGTCTGGACCGGGCCGACGCCCGGGCCGGGCTCAGCGAGGACGTCGCCGAGCTGGCGGACGAGCTCGGACCGCCGCTGGTGTCGACCTCGGGGTCGGGACCGGGATCGACGGAATCGGGATCGACGGAATCGGGATCGACGGAGAGCACGGCGTCGTCGACGGAGCAGGAGGCCGGGGACGGCTCGTCCCCGGGTGGGTCGAAGGAGAAGGCGTGAACCTCGAGTACTACTCCAGCGCAGCCCTGGTCACCTCCGTGGTGGTCTACCTGCTGGCCATGACCGCGCACGCGGCCGAGTGGGCCGCCGCCCGCCGGGCACCGGTCGAGGAGCGGGCCGAGACCCGCGAGCTCGTCGGGGCCGGTGCCCGTGGCTCGCGCGGGGGACCCTCGGTGTCGGAAGGCTCCGGGTCGGGCGGCTCCCGATCGGCCGGGTCCTCGGCGGTCGAGCCGTCGGCGGAGTCCTCGGTCGAGCAGCGGATGGCCGAGATGAAGGTCGAGCTGTGGGGCCGGGTCGGGGTGGCCCTGACGGTGATCGCCTTCCTGTGCAGCGCCGCCGGCACCGTGCTGCGCGGCCTGAGCGCCGGTCGGCCGCCGTGGGGCAACATGTTCGAGTTCACCATCACCGCCATGGTGCTGATCGTGGCGGTCTACCTGGTGATGGTGTGGCGGACCGGAGCCCGCTGGCTCGGCCTGCCCGTCACCCTGCTCGCCGCCGTCGGCAACGGTCTGGCGGTGACCGTCTTCTACGTGGCCGTCGCGCCGCTGGTGCCGGCCCTGCACTCGGTCTGGTTCGTCATCCACATCTGCGCGGCGGCGGTCTCCGGGGCGGCCTTCAACGTGGGCGGGCTCCTGACGGTGCTGTTCCTGCTCCGCCAGCGCGCCGAGAAGCGCGGCACGGTGAGCGGCTACCTCAGCCGGATCCCGTCGGCGCGCAAGCTCGACCTCTACGCGTACCGGTTCATGGCCTTCGCCTTCCCGCTCTGGACGTTCACCGTGGCCGCCGGAGCCATCTGGGCCGAGTACGCCTGGGGCCGCTACTGGGGCTGGGATCCCAAGGAGACGTGGGCGCTGGTGACCTGGGTCGTCTACGCCTGCTACCTGCACGCCCGCTCCACCGCCGGCTGGCGCGGCACCCGCGCCGCCGTGATCGCCCTGATCGGTGTCGCCTCCTTCTGGTTCAACTTCGTCGGCATCAACCTGCTGGTCTCGGGCCTGCACTCGTACGCGGGCGTCTGACCTCCCCCAGCCCGGGTCGCCTGTGGCGGTGGCGGTGGCGGGGCGAGCGGGTGAGCGGCCGAACGGGGAGCGAGCGGGTCGCTGGTGGCCCGGATCTGCCGTTGGTGACGTCGCGGTGGGAACTGGTGGGGTTCGTGCGCTCGCGGGTGAGCCGTTGGTGACTTCGTGGTGGGAACCGACCTGGCTCGCCCCCCTGGGTTGACCGGGTGCCGCCGGGACGTCAAGAACGGTCGTGCCGTACGGTCTGGGGGTCGCCGGATGCCGCCGGGACGTCAGGAACGGTCGGTGACTCCGGCCACCGAGCCGATCCCCACCACCTGACCAGCCGGATCCGGCTCAGTGCGGCGGGTGCAGGGCGCTGTGCGGTGCCCCGAGGTGGTGCAGCAGGGCGTGCGCGGCGGAGTCGGACAGCCGCCAGCGACTGAGCCGGCCGTCGCGGGTGTTGGTGACCAGACCGGCGTCGCGCAGCGACACCAGGGACTGGGTCACCGTGTTCGGGGCCAGGCCCGTGGCGGCGGCCAGCGACTTCACCGGGGCTCCCGGAGCCGCGTGGATGG
>JBMDXL010000967.1:0-1815 GCA_048594465.1 Microlunatus sp.
CAGCAGCGCCTCGGCTCCCGGCCGGTCGACCCCGAGGGCGGCCAGGCCCGCGTACGACAGCTGGTAGGACGCCGTGGTCGCCACCCGGGCCCCGGCGGCGAAGACGCGGGTGTGCGCCGCGGTCACGGCCTCCGGCGCGTCCAGCCGCAGGCGTCCGGACCACAGGGCCCCGGAGAGATCGTGGCCGGCCGCGTCCAGCTCGGTGCCGAGTCCGCCGTCCAGCAGCACCGGCCCCTCCGCCAGCGCCGTCGTCAGCTCGACCCGGCGCACCTCAGGACGCCGCCGCGGGCGCGCCCTCGTCAGCCGCCGGCTCCGCCGGGGGGATCACCGGGGCGGTCTTCTTCTTCCGCAGCGCGGTGCCCGGCGGCGGGCCACTGGAGAACAGCGCCCGCACCCACCGGTGCTGCGGCTGCGAGTCCACGAACAGCGCTCTGATCAGCAGCGTCATGGGGATGGCCAGGATGGCCCCGAGGCCGCCGAGCAGGAAGGTCCAGATGATCAGGGCCAGGAAGGTCAGCGTCGTGTTCAGCTGGACCCGGTCGCCGACCACCTTGGGCTGGATCAGGGTCTGCACGACCACGTTGAGCACCGAGTAGCCGATGGCGATGATCACCGCGGTCTGCCAGTCGATGGTCAACCAGGCGATCAGGGCCGGGGGCACCAGACCGAGGACGAAGCCGATGTTGGGGATGAAGTTGGTGACGAAGGCCAGCAGCGCCCACAGCCAGGCGTACTCCACGTTCAGGACCAGCAGCAGGATCCAGTCCAGGACGGCCACGATGGCACCGAAGGCCGCGGCCACCGCGAAGTAGCTGCGCGTCGACACCCCCAGCTCGCGGAGCGCCTTGGCGGTGGCCGGGCGGAGTCGGACCACCATGGCCAGCCGGCCGGAGAAGTCCGCGGCGTCCAGGGCCATGAAGAAGACCAGCGCCGCCAGGAAGGCCAGCGCGGTCAGCACCGAGGCCGACACCGAGATGACGGTGCTGGCCAGGTTCACCAGCCGGGCCGGTGAGATCAGGGTGAAGATCTGCTGCACGTTGGTCGGGTCGACCCCGAACTGCTGGGCCACCCCGCTCACCCAGCGGGCGAGCTCGACGAACTGCGACCCGTTGTCGGCCACGATGAGCGCGAACCGGGCCAGGGCGAGGTAGACGCACAGACCGAGGAAGACGATCACCCCGTAGACCAGCACGATGCTGAGCGGGATCGTGACCGCACGTGGCACCCGGCGACGCTCCAGCGCGGCCATCAGCGGCCGGAAGATCATCATCAGGAAGAAGGCCAGCAGCACCGGGGCGATGATCGAGGCGGTCATCTTGATCGCCGCGCAGACGATGACCACACCGGCCAGGGTCACGATCACGGTCGACACCGAGGTCGACGACCGCTCGTCGGCCTCGTAGTGCGGATGGCTGGACGACGTACCCATGGCACGACCTTTCCGGAGGCGTGGCGTGCTTCGGCGAGCATTCTGTCAGCCCGGAGCGACCCTGCCGTCCGGGCGACACCGGTCCGGGCGGTGGCGGAGTGCTACCAAGCAGCATGCAACGGTTCGACTGCGCCCGCTGCGGCGCGCTGATCAGCTTCGAGGACTCCGCCTGCGCGACCTGCGGGGATCGGCTGGCCTACCGCCCCGATCTGGCCACGATGGTCAACGCGTCGACCGACGACGGCGACCGGTTCGCCGGCTGGCACGCCTGCACCGAGCGGTCCTGGGGCTGCAACTGGCTGGTCCGCGACGGCGACGACCAGGCCCGCTGCCCGGCCTGCCGACTGAACCGGAAGACCCCGCCGCGGGACGACACCATCGGCTGG
>JBMDXL010000968.1:0-6947 GCA_048594465.1 Microlunatus sp.
AGCGGTCGCGCTGCTCCGCGACGTGCTCCTGGTCGCCCAGCAGCACCCGCATCGCCTCCTGGACCGGACGCGGCAGGATCATCCCGGCGTGCTTGCGGACGGCCAGCAGCTCACCGACGAGCGCCTCGTCCCCGGCCACGAACCCGGCCCGGTAGCCCGCCAGGTTGGACCGCTTGGAGAGCGAGTGCAGCGCCAGCAGACCGGTCAGGTCGCCGCCGGACACGGAGGGATGCAGGACCGACACCGGCTCGCTGTCCCAGCCGAACTCCCCGTAGCACTCGTCGGAGGCCACGATCGCCCCCTGGGCCCGGGCCCAGTCCACCCGGCGCCGCAGCTCGGCAGCACCGAGGATCTGGCCGGTCGGGTTGGACGGTGAGTTGAGCCAGACCAGCGCGGGTCGCTCGTGGACGTCCGCCGGGTCGTCGGCGGCCAGGATGCGACACCCGGCGATCCGGGCGCCGACCTCGTACGTCGGGTACGCCATCGTCGGGAACACGACCAGGTCGTCCGGTCCCAGCCCCAGCAGGGTGGGCAGCCAGGCCACCAGCTCCTTGGTCCCGATCGCCGGCAGCGTGGCGGTCGGTGTCAGACCCTCAGCACCCCACCGGTCGGTCAGGTAGCCCGCGATCGCCTCGCGCAACGCCGCCGTGCCGGAGGTGAGCGGGTAGCCGGGACTGTCCGCGGCCCCGGCCAGAGCCTGCCGGCCGAGCGCCGGAGTCGGGTCGACCGGCGTGCCGACCGAGAGGTCGACGATGCCGTCCGGGTGGCTGCCGGCCAGTGTCTTCGCCCCGGCCAGCGAGTCCCAGGGGAAGTCGGGCAGGGCCGCGGTCAGGCTCCGGCGCGGCGCCCCCGCAGGAGCGCCGCCACTCACTCTTCGGTCGCCTGCGGCGGCAGCGCCTCGATCAGCGGGTGGTCCTTGTCGACCACGCCCATCTTGGCGGCGCCGCCGGGAGAGCCGAGGTCGTTGAAGAACTCGACGTTGGCGTTGTAGTAGTCCTTCCACTCCTCGGGCGTGTCGTCCTCGTAGAAGATGGCCTCGACCGGGCAGACCGGCTCGCAGGCACCGCAGTCGACGCACTCGTCGGGGTGGATGTAGAGCATCCGCTTGCCCTCGTAGATGCAGTCGACCGGGCACTCCTCCACGCAGGCACGGTCCTTGAGATCCACACAGGGCTGCGCGATGACGTACGTCACGGGTGACTCTCCTCAGATCTTGGTGCGTGACCGCTGGGGGTCGGTCGACCAGGCATCGGTGCGCCCGGCCGCTGCGGTCACGCGGCTGTCGTCCTAGTATCGCGCTTCCTGTCGTCGGAGGAGGAGGGGCTCGTCGATGGTGGACATCGCCGTGGACCGCGCCCGCCCGGGTGAGCGGTGGGTGCTGCGTTGCCGCCGGGCCGACGGCTCGGCCACCGACGTGGTCGGCTGGCTGGTCGCGGTCGGGCCGACCACGGTACGGATCGCTCCCGAGGGGTCCGCACCGGTCGAGGTCGCCCGGGAGGAGATCATCGTGGCCCGCCGGGCCCCCGCCGCCCGGGGCGGGCCCGACCCGCTGAGGACGCCGGCCGCGGACCTCGAGCAGGCGGCCCTACCCGGTTGGCTCGCCTGGCACGAGCCGCTCGGCGACTGGACCCTGCGGGCCGGCGGCGGCTTCACCGCCCGGGCGAACTCGGCGCTGGCGGTCGGCGATCCCGGCAGGCCGCTGCCCGAGGCGGCGGCCCGGGTGATCGCGTACGCCGCCGACCACGGGATCGAGCCCTGGGTCCAGGTGGTCGTGGACTCGACCGAGGAGAGCGGACTGCGCGAGCTGGGTTGGTCACCGGTCTACCTGGTCACCGACGTGCTGGTCTGCCGGCTGACCACGCTGCTGGGCGACGGGCTGCCCGATCCGCGGGTGGTCGTCACCGAGCAGCTGGGTGAGCCGTGGGAGCGGGCGTACGGGCGCAGCCGACCGAACCGGCTGCACCAGGCGGATCTGCGCACCGACGACCGGGACGCCACCGACGGCGGAGCGGTGCGGAGGATCCTGGACGGACAGCCGCCGCGGGCGTTCGCGGCCGTCCCCGCGAGGTCGGCGGGCGGTGCGTACGACACCCCGGACAGCGCTACCGGTGAGCTGGCGGCCATCGCCCGCGGTCACGTCAGCGGTCCCTGGCTGGGGATCGCCGCGGTCTGGACCGCGCCCGAGCACCGGCGGCGCGGGCTGGCCACGGCGTCGATGCGGGCGCTGGGTCACTGGGGAGCCCGGGGCGGCGCCCGGAACGCCTATCTCCAGGTGGCCCGGGACAACGCCGGCGCCCACGACGCGTACGGTCGGCTGGGGTTCGTCCGGCACCACAGCTACCGCTATCTGGCTGCTCCCGGCTGACGGCTGGCGGCCCCAGGCGACGGGGCCCGGGTCGCAGTCCGTCGGTGGCTCAGGGTCAGTGGCTCAGGGAGCGACCAGCCGGAGCACCTTCCCCTCGTCGGTCAGCAGCCAGATCGAGCCGTCCGGCGCCTGCTCGACCTCGCGGACCCGCTGGTCGAGCCCCCAGGTGTCGCCCTCCGCGGCCTCGGTGCCGTCCAGGTCGACCCGGACCAGCGCCTCACCCGACAGCGCCCCCAGGAACGCGTCGCCCTGCCACTGCGGGAACATCGCCCCGCTGTAGATCATCAGGCTGCCCGGGGAGATGCTCGGGTTCCAGGACGCCTTGGGAGCGGTGAAGCCGTCGCCAGCGGTGTGGTCCGGGATGTCCGCCCCGCCGTACTGGGAGCCGTTGGAGGCCTCCGGCCAGCCGTAGTTGGCTGCCTCGGTGACCAGGTTGAGCTCGTCCCCGCCCTGAGGGCCCATCTCGGAGTTCCACAGGTTGCCGGCGGCGTCGAAGGCGAGGCCCAGCGGGTTGCGGTGCCCGTAGCTCCAGATGTCGGCGGCGACGTCCCCGCGGTCGGCGAACGGGTTCCCGGCCGCGGCCGAGCCGTCGGGATCGAGCCGGATGATCTTGCCCAGGTGGGAGTCCAGGTCCTGCGCCGGCTGCATCTTCTGCCGCTCGCCCGAGGAGATGAACAGGTGCGCGCCGTCGGGGGAGAAGGCCAGCCGGTGCCCGTAGTGGCCGTTGCCGGACACCTTCGGCTGCTGCTGCCAGATCGGGGTCAGGTCCTCCAGGCTCGCCTCGTCGCCGTCGACGGTCAGGGTCGCCCGGGCCACCGCCGCCCCCGAGCCGCCCTCCCCCGCCTCGGCCCAGCTGAGGTAGACGTGCCCGGTGGAGGCGAAGTCCGGAGCCGTGATCACGTCGCCCAGACCGCCCTGGCCCTGCGCCACGACGTCGGGGACACCGCTCACCGCGGTGGTCCGGCCGTCGACCGAGCGCAGCGTCAGCTCACCGCCGCGACCGGTGATCAGGGACCGGCCGTCGGGCAGGAAGGTCATCGCCCACGGCTCGTCCAGCTCGCCGATCTCCTCGACCACGAAAGGACGGCCGTCCGGCCCGGTGCCGCCCGTGGTCTGACCCGCGGACGGCGCGGTCCGCGAGGAGGAGGTGGACGGCGTCACCGACTCCCCCTCCGGTGTCGCGGAGCAGGCCGCGAGCAGTCCGACCACGGCCACGACGATTCCCCACCGGCGTCTCATGCCTCTCGACCGTACCCAGCCGGACCAACGCGGCGCGCTCCGTGGACCCACGACCGAGCAGGGTTCAGGCCTTGGCCACCACGTGCTCGCGGAGCGCCGGGATGATCGTCTCGCCGTACACCCGCAGGGTCTCCTCCTTGTTGTCGTGCTGGAGGTAGCCGGCGAACTGGTCGACGCCGATGTCCTGCAGCTGCTGCAGCTTGGCGATGTGGTCCTCGGCGGTGCCGAGGAGGCAGAACCGGTCGACGATCTCGTCGGGCACGAACGAGGTGTGGGTGTTGCCGGCCCGACCGTGCTCGTTGTAGTCGTAGCCCTGCCGGCCCTTGATGTAGTCGGTGAAGGCGGCCGGGATCGCGCTGCTCTCGCCGTAGCGGGCGACGATGTCGGCCACGTGGTTGCCCACCATCCCCCCGAACCAGCGGCACTGGTTCCGCATGTGCGCCCAGTCGTCGCCGACGTAGTTGGGCGCGGCCACGCAGAAGGTGAGGGCGTCCGGGTCGCGACCGGCGTTCGCCGCCGCCTCGCGGACGGCGGTGATCATCCAGCGGGCGATGTCGACGTCGGCGAGCTGCAGGATGAAGCCGTCGCCGACCTCACCGGCCGTCTTCAGGGCCAGCGGCCCGTACGCCGCCACCCACACCTCCAACGAGGACGTGCGGGCCCACGGGAACTGGAGCCGGGAGCCCTTGTAGTCCACCGGACGGCAGCTGGCCAGCTCCCGGATCACGTGGGTGGCCTCGCGGACCTCCTTCAGGGTGGCCGGTTTGCCGTTGGTGACGCGGACGGCGGAGTCGCCCCGACCGATGCCGCAGACCGTCCGGTTGCCGAACATCTCGTTCAGGGTGGCGAACAGGGAGGCGGTCACCGTCCAGTCCCGGGTGCTGGGGTTGGTCACCATCGGGCCGACGGTCAGCCGCTTCGTCCGGGCCAGGATCTGGCTGTAGATCACGTACGGCTCCTGCCACAGCAGGTGCGAGTCGAAGGTCCACGCATGGCTGAACCCGTGCGCCTCGGCCAGCTCCGCCAGCTGCACCGTCCGCCAGGCCGGCGGATCGGTCTGCAGCACCACCCCGAAGTCCATGATCAGCTCCTCTTCTCGTGTTGTCGGTCATGGGGTGACGCCGCTCAGATCAGGTACTGGCTCAGGTCGCGCTTCAGGAAGCGGCCGTGGCCCGGGGTGCCGACGTAGCCGTGCTCGTCCACGATCACCGAGCCGCGGCTGAGCACCTGGTCCACGTGGCCGTCCACCTCGAATCCCTCCCAGGCGGAGTGGTCCATGGCCATGTGGTGGGTCCGACCCTCCCCCAGCCCGATGGAGGTGTGACCGTTCGGGTCGTAGATCACGATGTCGGCGTCGGCGCCGGGCTGGATCACGCCCTTGCGGCCGTACAGGCCGAACATCCGAGCCGGCGTGGTCGACGTGATCTCCACCCAGCGCGGCAGGGTGAGCTGTCCGGTGGCGACCCCCTGGTAGAGCAGGTCCATCCGGTGCTCGATGCTGCCGATGCCGTTGGGGATGGCCCGGAAGTCGCCGCGACCGAGCTCCTTCTGCTCCTTCATGCAGAACGGGCAGTGGTCGGTGGACACCATCTGCAGGTCGTTGGTGCGCAGCGCCTGCCACATGGCGTCCTGATGACCTTCGGCCCGGGACCGCAGCGGGGTGGAGCAGACCCACTTGGCCCCCTCGAACTCGCCCCACTCCTCGCTGCTGGCGCCGAGCTGGTCCTCCAGCGACAGGTACAGGTACTGCGGGCAGGTCTCCCCGAAGACGTTGCGGCCCCGGTCGCGCGCGGAGGCGATCTGGGCGACGGCCTGCTGGGCGCTGACGAGGACGACGTAGAGCGGGGCCCCGGTCACGTCGGCGATCATGATCGCCCGGTGGGTCGCCTCCTCCTCCAGCTGCCAGGCCCGCGCGATCCCGTGCCAGTACGGCCCGGTCTTGCCGGCGCTGTAGAGCTGCTCGGCCAGCACGTCGATGGCCGGACCGTTCTCGGCGTGCATCATCGTCAGCAGACCGGTCTCGGCCGACTTCTGCATGGCCTTGAGGATCTGGGCGTCGTCGGAGTAGAAGACCCCCGGGTACGCCATGAAGAGCTTGAAGCTGGTGATGCCCTCGTCGATGAGGCCGTCCATCGCCTTGAGGGAGAAGTCGTCGACGCCGCCGATGATCTGGTGGAAGCCGTAGTCGACGGCGCAGTTCCCAGCGGCCTTCGCGTGCCAGGCGGCCAGACCGTCCTCGACCCGCTCGCCGTACCGCTGCACGGCGAAGTCGATGATCGAGGTGGTGCCGCCCCAGGCCGCGGCCCGGGTGCCGGTCTCGAACGTGTCGGAGGCGTTGGTGCCGCCGAAGGGCAGCTCCATGTGCGTGTGCGCGTCGATCCCGCCGGGGATGACCAGCCGCCCGGTGGCGTCGATCACCCGGTCCACCGACCCGGCCAGGTCGACGCCCAGCAGCTGGGAGCCCGGGGCCAGCACCGCCGCGATGGTCTCCCCGTCCACCAGCACGTCGGCGCTCGCCGTGCCGGTGGCGTTCACCACCGTCCCGCCGGTGATCAAGATCGTGCTCATCCGTCCGCTCCTCCCGGTGATCAGGGTCCGGTGATCATGGCTGGGTGATCGCCCCGTACGAGTCGGGACGCCGGTCCCGGTAGAACTGCCAGGCGTTGCGCACCTGCCTGATCAGGTCCAGGTCGAGGTCGCGGATCACGATCTCCTCCTCGGTCTCGCTGCCCATCGGGCCGACCAGGTTGCCCTGCGGGTCGACGAACTGGCTGGAGCCGTAGAAGGAGACGGCCAGGTCGCCGTACTCGTTGTCCTCCCGGCCGACCCGGTTGGGGGCGGCCACGAAGTAGCCGTTGGCGGCCGCGGCGGCCGGCTGCTCGATCTCCCAGAGGCGGTTGGACAACCCCGGCTTGGTGGCGTTGGGGTTGAAGACGATCTGCGCCCCGTGCAGACCGAGCTCGCGCCAGCCCTCGGGGAAGTGTCGGTCGTAGCAGATGTAGACCCCGATCGGCCCGACCGCGGTGCTGAAGACCGGTTAGCCGAGGTTGCCCGGACGGAAGTAGAACTTCTCCCAGAACTTGTCCAGGTGCGGGATGTGGTTCTTGCGGTACCTGCCCAGCACGCTGCCGTCGGCGTCGACCACCACGGCGGTGTTGTAGTAGACGCCGGGCTGGTCCTCCTCGTAGATCGGGAGCACCATCACCAACCCGAGCTCGGCGGCCAGTGCGGAGAAGCGCTGGACGATCGGACCGTCGGCCGGCTCGGCGAAGTCGTAGTACCTCGCGTCCTCGGTGATCCCGAAGTAGGGGCCGTAGAAGAGCTCCTGGAAGCAGATCACCTG
>JBMDXL010000969.1:0-2980 GCA_048594465.1 Microlunatus sp.
TTCAGGCCGCGGGGGTGCTGCCCGGGGGTGCCGGGGACGCGCGGCTGCTGGCGCTCGGCGAGAACGCGGTGTTCGCCGCCGGGGGCCTGGCGGTGAAGGTGGGCCGGGACGCGGAGCTGCTGGAGCGGGCCCGCCGCGAACTGGCCGTCGCCGGATGGCTGGCCGAGCAGGGCGTGCCCGCCGTACGTCCTGCCGTGTCCGAGGCGCTGCTGGTGGAGGGGCACCCGGTGACCGTGTGGCACCGGCTGCCCGACCCGGTGCGGCCCACGGAGCCGAAGGACCTCGCCGTGCTGCTGCGGCAGGTGCACGCGCTGCCCCCGCCGCCCTTCGCCCTGCCGCCCCGCTCGCTGCTGGACGGTGTCGAGCGCTGGCTGCGGCTCGCGGGCGACGCGGTCGACCCGGAGGACGCGGCCTATCTGCGCGAACGGCGCGACGGCTTCGCGGCGGCCGCCGCCGCGCTGACGCCCCGGCTGCCGCGCGGGCCGATCCACGGCGACGCGCTGCCGCGCAACGTGCACGTCGGGCCGGACGGTCCGGTGCTGATCGACCTGGAGACCGCCGTCGCACCCGGACCGCTCCGCTCCGCCGCCCCGGCGGACGCTCCGGCGGACCCGGCCCTGACCGAGCGGCTGGCCGACACCCCCGGCCCGACCAGCATGGTGACCAGCGTGGTGACCGGACCGCCCGGGCGCACCGCCGTCGACATCGGCGCACTGGCCGGGCCGGCCACCGTGTTGACCCCGTACGTGGTCCGCGGGCTCACCCCGGGGCCCGACGGCCCGCAGGTGACCAGCCTCCGCACCCCGCTCGTCAACGGGGCCGCGCTGCCCACCCGGGGTGGTCGGCCGGTGGCCCTCCGTGGGCACGAGCAGGCGCTGCTGGACGGCTTCGCCGAGGCGCAGCGGCGCCTGGCCACCCTCGCGTCGAGCCCGTTGCCGGGGCTGGACGGGCCGGCTCCCGCCGTCCGGTTCGTGCCCCGCCCGACCCGGACGTACGCGCGCCTGCTGCAGCAGAGTCTCGCCCCGGAGGCGCTCACCGACGGCGTCGAGCGGGAGCTGGTGCTGGAGCGGTTGTTCCGCGCCGGCGACGCCCCGGTCGGGCTGGTGGCCGCCGAGATCGACGCCCTGCGCGAGCTCGACATCCCCCTGTTCAGCGTGCCTTTCGACACCGACGACCTGGTCAGCGACCGGGGGGTCGTGCTGGCCGGGGCACTCTCGGTCTCCCCCCGGGACCGGACCGGACGTCGGCTGGCGGCCGTGACCGCGCGGGACGACCACCTGGACGACCTCCGGGCCACCGTGTTCAGCATGGCCCCGACCGCCGACCCGGTGGGAGGCCGACCGGCGACCGCCGGGTCGCGCGCGGGCGTCCGCACCGACGAGCCGGTCACCGTGCTGCTGGACCGGGCCCTCGCGCTCCGGGACGGCTCGCTCACCTGGATCGGGCTCGAGCACGATCCGCAGCGCTCCCGCTGGACGTACGGCCGGCTGGGTCCGGGTCTGTCCGGCCAGGCCGGCCTCGGGCTGGTGCTGGCCGCTGTCGGTCGCGGTCCCGGCGCATCGAGCGGTGCCCCCGCGGCGGCCCGGAGCGCGCTCAGCGGAGCCGTCGACCGGGTGGGCAGCGGGCGGACCGGGCCGACTGACGCCTTCGCCGGTCCGGCCGGGGTGCTCTACGCCGTGGCGGTGGCGGCGGAGCTGCTGGACGACCCCCTGCTGCGCGGAGCGGCGGAGGCGCTGGTCGCCCCCTGCCTGCGGGCCGCCCGGCGCGGGGATCCCAGTGTCGTGATCGACGGTGTGGCCGGGGCCGTGCTGGCCCTGCTGGCGCTGCCGACCACCCCGGCGGTGGACGACGCCCTGACTGAGCTCGGGGCGTTGCTGGACCGCCCCGGGGACCCGATGCTGCCGGACCCCCCCGATCTGTGGACCCGCTCTCTCCCCTCGGCCGCCGCCGGACGCCGCCTCGCGCGTCGCCGGTGGGCGGAGCGCTACGCCGATCCCGTCTCCTCCGGACCCGACCCAGCGGGATCGGCGCGGTCGGCGGAGCCGGCGGGCGGCCACCCCGGTGACGTTCTCGCCGCAGCCGTGGTCGGTGCGTCGCCACCCCCCGGTCCGCTCTCCCCCACGGTGTCCCTGCCCACCCTGCTGGCGGCCGCGGCCCTGGTCGACGTCGGTCGCCACGCCGCGCACCGCTCCGGCGCCGACCCCGGTCCCTGGACCACGGCCCGGCACGACCTGGGCCGGACGGCCGTCGAGCGGCGGGCCCGCGCAGGCCGCTGGTGCGGTCCCGCGCTGGCTCCCGACACCAGCCTGCTCAGTCCGCTGCACGGTCTCGGCGCCCTGGCTCTGCTCAGCACCGATCCCGGCCCCACCGTCCCGCTACCGAGAGTGCTCTCATGACCGATACCGCCGGCCGGGTGGCCGCTCCCGACACGGCCGAGCCGACCGCCGGTCACGACACCGGGCTCGGCGCCCCGCAACCCCAGTCCGCCGATCCGATCGACCGGGTCGTCCGGCTCGCGCCCACCTGGACGGTCTGCGTGCTGATCGCCTGCGGGCTGCTGGTCCTCGGCACCGTGGTCTGGGCGTTCCTGGGTCAGGTGACCACCACCGTGTCGGCTCCGGCCCTGTACGACGAGGGCGGGGTCGCCGACGTCAGCTCCACCTCCGCCGCCAGCGTCGACCAGGTCCTGGTCGTCCTCGGCCAGACGGTCAGCAAGGGCGACAAGCTCGTCAGCCTCCAGGACGGCAGCGCCCTGGTCTCGCCCCAGGACGGCGCGGTGACCTCGGTGCTGGTGTCGGACGGCTCGGTGATGTGGGCGGGCAAGGTGGCGGTCCGGATCACCGACCTCGCCCAGCCGGACACGGTCGTCGCCGCCGTGTCGCCCCGGCTGACCGGGACGGTGGTGCCCGGCCAGCCGGTCCGGATGGAGGTGTCCAGCGCACCGTCGACCCAGTTCGGCTACCTCCTCGGCACCGTCGAC
>JBMDXL010000097.1:0-4950 GCA_048594465.1 Microlunatus sp.
GATGCCCTTCGGGCACGCCGTGGCGCAGGCGCCGACGTTGGTGCAGCCGCCGAAGCCCTCCGCGTCGTGCTGGTTGAGCATGTTCACCACGCGCGACTGACGCTCCGGCTGACCCTGCGGCAGGAGACCGAGGTGGGTCACCTTGGCCGCGGTGAACAGCATCGCCGAGCCGTTGGGGCAGGCGGCGACACAGGCGCCGCAGCCGATGCAGGTGGCCGCGTCGAAGGCGTGGTCGGCGTCGGCCTTGGGCACCGGGGCCGCGTGAGCATCCGGTGCGGTGCCGGTCGGCGCGGAGATGAAGCCGCCCGACTGGATGATCCGGTCGAAGGCCGAGCGGTCCACGACCAGGTCCTTGACCACCGGGAAGGGATCGGCCCGCCAGGGCTCGATGTCGATCACGTCGCCGTCGGAGAACGAGCGCATGTGCAGCTGGCAGGTGGTGGTCTGCACCGGCGAATCACCCCGGCCGTGCGGGACGCCGTTGATGACCAGACCGCACATCCCGCAGATGCCCTCGCGGCAGTCGCTGTCGAAGGCGATCGGCTCGTCGCCCTCCAGCGTCAGACGCTCGTTGAGCACGTCGAGCATCTCCAGGAAGGACATGTGCTCGCTGACGTCGGGGACCTCGTAGGAGACCATCTTCCCGGCGGCCTCGGGTCCGGGCTGGCGCCAGACACGGACAGTGATGTTCACGCGGGAACCTCCGACTTGATCAACTGATGGGTCACTTGTAGCTGCGCTGCTTCATCTCGACGTACTCGTACACCAGGGGCTCCTTGTGCAGCACGGGCTTGCCGCCCTCGCCACCCCACTCCCAGGCCGACACGTGCGCGTACTCGTCGTCGTGCCGCAGCGCCTCGCCGTCCTCGGTCTGCGACTCCGCCCGGAAGTGCCCACCACATGATTCGCGCCGGACCAGCGCATCGATGCACATCAGCTCGCCGAGTTCGATGAAGTCGGCCACCCGGCCGGCCTTCTCCAGGGCCTGGTTGAGCTCGTCGTTGGTGCCCAGCACCCGCACGTCGCTCCAGAACTCCTGCTTCAGCTCGCGGATCCGGGTGATCGCCTTGCGCAGACCCTCTTCGGTCCGCTCCATGCCGCAGTAGTCCCACATGATGTGGCCGAGCTCCTTGTGGAAGGAGTCGACGGTCCGGGACCCGTTGATGGACAGGAACTTCTCGATCCGGCCCTTGACCGAGGCCACGGCCTCCTGGGCGGCGGGGTGGGAGTCGTCGACCTTCTCGAACGGGCCCGCGGACAGGTAGTCGTTGATCGTGTTCGGCAGCACGAAGTAGCCGTCGGCCAGACCCTGCATCAGCGCGCTGGCGCCGAGCCGGTTCGCCCCGTGGTCGGAGAAGTTGGCCTCGCCGGTCACGTACAGACCCGGGATCGAGGACTGCAGGTCGTAGTCGACCCACAGACCGCCCATCGTGTAGTGCACGGCCGGGTAGATCCGCATCGGCGTCTCGTACGGGTTCTCACCGGTGATCTGGGCGTACATGTCGAAGAGGTTGCCGTACTTGGCCTCCACGGCCTTGCGGCCCAGCCGCGAGATCGCGTCGGCGAAGTCGAGGTAGACCCCGAGCCCGCCCGGACCCACGCCACGCCCCTCGTCGCAGACGTTCTTGGCGGCCCGGGAGGCGATGTCGCGCGGCACCAGGTTGCCGAAGGCGGGATAGATCCGCTCCAGGTAGTAGTCGCGCTCGTCCTCGGGGATGTCGGGAGCCGCCCGCTTGTCCTCGCCCGACTTCGGCACCCAGATGCGGCCGTCGTTGCGCAGCGACTCGCTCATCAGGGTCAGCTTGGACTGGTACTCACCGGACACCGGGATGCAGGTCGGGTGGATCTGGGTGTAGCAGGGGTTGGCGAAGTAGGCGCCCTTGCGGTGCGCCCGCCAGGTGGCCGTGACGTTGCAGCCCATCGCGTTGGTCGACAGGTAGAACACGTTCCCGTAGCCACCGGAGGCCAGCACCACGGCGTCGGCGTAGTGGGTCTCGATCTCCCCGGAGACCATGTCCCGGATGACCACACCGCGGGCCTTGCCGTCGGCCACGATCAGCTCGAGCATCTCGTGCCGGGTGTGCATCTTCACCGTGCCGGCGGCGATCTGCCGCTCCAGGGCCTGGTACGCCCCGATCAGCAGCTGCTGACCGGTCTGACCCCGGGCGTAGAAGGTGCGGGACACCTGCACGCCACCGAACGAGCGGTTGTCGAGCAGACCGCCGTACTCGCGGGCGAACGGGACGCCCTGGGCCACGCACTGGTCGATGATCTCCACGCTGGCCTGGGCCAGCCGGTAGACGTTGGACTCACGGGCGCGGAAGTCGCCGCCCTTCACGGTGTCGTAGAACAGCCGGTAGATCGAGTCGCCGTCGTTGCGGTAGTTCTTGGCCGCGTTGATGCCGCCCTGGGCCGCGATCGAGTGGGCCCGGCGCGGGGAGTCCTGGTAGCAGAAGCTGGTGACCTGGTAGCCGGCCTCCCCGAGGGTGGCGGCCGCCGAGGCGCCGGCCAGACCGGTGCCGATGATGATCACCGACAGCTTGCGGCGGTTGGCCGGGTTGACCAGCTTGGCGTTGAACCGCCGCTCGTCCCAGCGCTTCTCGATGGGACCGGCCGGGGCCTTGGTGTCGGCGATCGGATCGCCTTCGACGTAGACGGCGTCCGCGTCGACCGAGTTGATCACGTCACTCATCAGCTGACCACTCCGAACAGGATCGAGAAGGGAACGAGCAGGAAGCCGCCGGTGATCGCGATCGCCACCACGTAGGCGAGCACGTTCAGTCGGCGCCGGGTGGTGGCGCTGGTGTTGGCCCCGAGGGTGGTCAGGGCGCTCCAGACACCGTGGCGGAGGTGGAAGCCGACGGCGATCAGGGCGATGGTGTAGACCGCGACGAGCCACCAGATCGAGAAGCCGTTGACCAGCCGCTGGAACGGGCTGTCCGACGCGCCACCGGGCGCGGAGACGTTCCAGGTCAGGTGCAGCAGGTGGTAGACGATGAACAGCACGATGATGATGCCGCCCCAGCGGAGGGTGAAGGACGCGTACGACCGCTGCACACCGCGCTTGGCCTTGCTGCTGGCGTACCGCGACGTTCCGCCGCGCGCGCGGCGGTCCCGCGTCCACAGCGTCACAGCCGAGTAGATGTGCGCGATGATCGCGGCCAGCAGCACGATCCGGATGATCCACAGCGCACCGCCGTACGGCAGGATCGGCTCGCCGAGCGTGCGCAGGTGGTGCGCGTAGTCGTCGAAGGCCTGCTGACCCGAGAAGACCTTGAGGTTGCCGTACATGTGCGCCAGCAGGTAGCCGATCATGATCAAGCCGCTGACGGCCATCAGCGCCTTCATCGCCACGGTCGACCGAGCGGCCTGCTGGGACCGGGTCAGGGAAGTCGTCGCCACACGGTCACCCTAGATCCAACTCGGCGCCGAACACAGGTAAGGCCACCCTGCCAACTGGTGTTTTCCGCGTGCCCGTCCACGCCTGGGTGGGCGATCTCACACAGCCGGCGCACCGGATGCGGACCGGGCTGTGGTGCTGGCCACACGCTCCGGGCCGCGCGCGACGGCCGACGTGGTGCGACCGCGGCTCAGCCGCGCGGGCGCTCCATCACCACGATCGGCACCGAGCCCCGGATCTCCTCGCCCACGACGCGGTACCCGCGCCGGGTGTAGAACGCCTGGTTGAACGCGCTACGGGCCCCGGTGACCAGCACCGACCGGCGCGTGCCGGGCGGCGCGGCGTCCTCGATCAGGTCCAGCAGCCGCCGCCCCAGTCCGGTCCCCTGGAGATCGGGCACCACCATCAGCCGACCGACGAACCAGCTGCCGTCGGCCTGGACGCGGCCGAAGACCGAACCGACCAGGCGGCCGTTCCGGCGGGCCACCAGGCAGGTGGTGTCGGCGATCAGCTGCTCGACGTCGCCGAGGTCGTCGGTCAGCGGCGGGAAGTCGAACGAGTCGTGCAGCCGGCCCTCGGCGACGTACGCGGCCCGCTGCAGGGTCAGCAGCTCACCGGCGTCGGTCGCCACCGCGGGGACGACGGTGATCTCGTCACCCCGCTGGTCCGGGGGCAGCAGGTCGGGTCGCCGCTCCCGGGTCAGCTCCACCGCCCGAGCTCGACGCCACGCCGCGATCTGACCGTGGTGGCCGGAGAACAGCACCTCGGGGACGTCCAGGCCCCGCCAGGACGGCGGCTTGGTGTAGATCGGGTACTCCAGCAGGTGGTCGTGGCCGGCGGAGTGCGACTCCTCGGCCAGTGACTCCGGGTTGCCGATCACCCCGGGCAGCAGCCGGACGACCGCCTCGATCACCACCAGGGCCGCGGCTTCACCGCCGTTGAGCACGTAGTCGCCCAGGCTCACCTCGTCCACCCGCATCCGGGTCCGCGCGTACGGGACCACGCGCGCGTCGATGCCCTCGTAGCGTCCGCAGGCCAGGATCAGCCGGTCCTCCCCCGCCAGCTCGTCGGCCAGCCGCTGGTCGAACCGGCGGCCCGACGGGGTGAAGACCAGCAGCCGCGGACCGTCGCCGCCGGTGTCCGGCTCGGGCACCAGGGTGTCCAGGCACTCTCCCCACGGCTCGGGTCGCATGACCATGCCGGCCCCGCCTCCGTACGGCGTGTCGTCGACGGTCCGGTGCCGGTCGTGGGTCCAGTCCCGGAGGTCGTGGACCGCCAGGTCGACGGTCCCCCGCTCGATCGCCCGACCCACCAGGGACAGCCCCAGCGGGGCGAGGTAGTCGGGGAACAGCGTGACGACGTCGAGTCTCACTCGGCACCCTCCGGGGCGGGTGCCTGCGACGCCCCCGGCTCGTCGAGGTCGGTGAGCAGACCCGGGACGTCGGCCAGCCGGACCGTGCCGGCGACCAGGTCGACCTCGGGCACCAGAGCCCGGACGAACGGGACCAGCCGGGTGCCACCGTCGGTCCGGAGCTCCAGCAGGTCCTGCT
>JBMDXL010000970.1:0-2976 GCA_048594465.1 Microlunatus sp.
GGGAGCGCCTGGCCGAGGTGGGAGAGCACTACTTCCTGTTCGGTGGTCGCAGTCCGATCAACGACCAGTGCCGGGACCTGCTCGCGGCCCTGCGGACGGAGCTGGACGACCGCGGTATCGACCTGCCGGTGTTCTGGGGCAACCGGAACTGGGAGCCCTACGTGGGCGACGTGGCGCGGGAGATGGAGACCGCGGGCCACCGCCGGGTGCTGGTCCTCACCACCAGCGCCTACCCGTCGTACTCCTCGTGCCGGCAGTACCGGGAGAACCTCTACGACGCCTTCGCCGACACCGCGCTCACGGTGGAGAAGATCCGCCACTACGCCGACCACCCCGGTTTCGTGACCGCCTCGGTGGACGCCACCGTCGCCGCGGTCGACGAGCTGGTCACCGAGCTCGGACCCGGGGTGCGGCCGCGGCTGGTCTTCGTCACCCACTCGATCCCCACCGCGATGGCCGAGTCGGCCGGACCGCCGCCGACGTCGAGCGACGGCGGCTACGTGGACTGGCACCGGTTGGTGGCGGCGGCGGTCACCCGCGAGGTGGCCGGTCTCCGGGCGATCGCCGACGACCACGACCTCGTCTACTGCTCCCGGTCGGGCCCGCCCAGCCAGCCCTGGCTGGAGCCCGACGTCAACGACCACCTGATCGCGCTGTCGGCCGCCGGCGAGCAGGCGGTGGTGGCGGTGCCGATCGGCTTCGTCTCCGACCACATGGAGGTCATCTTCGACCTCGACACCGAGGCCGCCGCGACGGCCCGGGAGCTCGGTCTGCCCTTCGCCCGGGCCGCGACCGCGGGCACCCACCCGGCGTTCGTGAGCGCCCTGGTCGATCTGCTGGTCGAGCGGGCGGCGGTGGCGCGGGGCGAGCAGGTCGCGCAGCCGGTGGTGCCGGACGGCACCGTCGGTCGCTACGCGTGCCTGGCCGGGTGCTGCCCGAACCTGCGTCAGCCGGACCGTCCGGCCCTGTGTCAGACCGCCGGCGCCCTGTAGGGTACGCCGACGCGACCCGGCCGGAATACGTACGGTCGGCGCGCGTTGTAGCGGCGCGACCCGAAAGGTGCGCACCCGCTTGCCCCGTGTGGTATTCATACGCGCGGGCCACGACGACATGTGTCTGGGCCCACCGCCCGGAAAGGTAATGATGGCGACCGATTACGACGCCCCACGCAAGACCGAGGAAGAGCTCAACGAGGACTCCATCGAGGAGCTCAAGACTCGCCGCAACGACAAGAACTCAGGGAAGGTCGACGAGGACGAGGCCGAAGCGGCCGAGTCGTTCGAGCTCCCCGGAGCCGACCTCTCCCACGAGGAGCTGACCGTCCGGGTGCTGCCGCAGCAGTCCGACGAGTTCACCTGCGCCGGTTGCTTCCTGGTCCGGCACCGCAGCCAGATCGCCGAGCAGCGGGCCAACGGCAACGCCTACTGCTACGACTGCGCAGGCTGAGCCACGACACCGGACCTGACCGGGGTCGCCCGCACGAGCTTCCGGCCCGCGTAGACACCGACCCCACCGGCGACCGCCCAGCTCAGTGCGGTCCACACCAACGCCGTCCCGCCGCTCCCGCGGCCGGACGGCGTTTCGTTGCTCCCGACCACGAAACGACGGGCGGTCTGCAGCACCGATCGGGCGACCAGCGCGGCACCGGCGCCACCCGCCACCGGGTAGACCGCCCGGATGACCCTGGTCGACACCGTCCCGCTCGTGGCTCCCGTCCCCGTGGTGGCCCTCGTCCGCGTGCTGGCCGGCGTCCCCGTGGTCGAATCCGTCACCTGCGAAACCGTACAGCTAGGTTGTGCGGGTGCAGTACCGCGAGTGGGTCGGACCGCCGCCCAGCTGGTGGGTGCTGTCGGTGCTGTTCAGCCTGAGCTGGCTGGCCGCCATCGGCTTCTACCTCGGTCCGCTGGCCGGAGTCCTGGCCCTGCTCGGCGCCCAAGGCGTCCTGACCGCGCTGTTCTGCGGCACCGCGATCCGGCTCCGGCTGGACCGGACCGAGCTCCGGGTCGGGCGGGCGGTGCTCGACCTGGCGTACGTGGCGGACGTCCGCCCGCTCGACGCCGACGCGACCACGAGGCGGACCGGGCCGGACGCCGACGCCCGCGCGCACCTGGTGCTCCGCCCGTACGCACGGACGGCGGTCGAGCTGACGCTGGACGACCCGGCCGACCCCGTGCCGTACTGGCTGGTCTCCACCCGCCGTCCCGCCCGGCTGGCCGAGGCGGTCGGCGCCGTGCTGGAGGACCACCGGACCGGACCCGCCCGATGAGCGGCCCCGGTGCCGAGGCCGAGATCCCCATCCCGTACGCGGTCCTCGACGACGGGTTGGCCGCTCCCGCGTACGCCCACCCGGGCGACGCCGGGGCCGACCTGGTCTCGGCCGAGTCGTTCGTGCTGGCGCCCGGCGAGCGTCGCCTGGTGGGGACCGGTGTGGCCATCGCCCGGCCCGAGGGGTACGCCGGGTTCGTGCACCCGCGCTCCGGCCTGGCCGCCCGGCACGGGATCAGCATCGTCAACGCCCCGGGAACTGTCGACGCGGGTTACCGCGGCGAGATCCTGGTCTGCCTGGTCAACACCGACCCGCGGACCCCGGTGGCCATCTCGCGGGGCGACCGGATCGCCCAGCTGGTCGTGCAGCGGGTCGCTCGGGCCCGGTTCCTGCCCGTGCCACAATTGCCCGATTCGCCCACGGCCGCCGGCCGATCGAGGGGCACCGGCGGTCACGGGTCCACCGGTGGTCTGGCCGCCGGACCCAGCAACGAGGAGCAGCCACCAGCGTGAGTGCGTCATGATCTTCCGCCGCCGCCGCAAGGACGACGAGATCCCCGCCGACGAGGCGGAGGAGACCACCGAGTCCGAGGACACCACCGAGGACCCCGCCGACGACGAGGACGGCTCCGAGCTCGAGAGTGACGCCGCCGAGGGCAGCGAGTCCGGTGAGCTCGACGTCGAGGCACTGGATTCGCGCGACTGGCGGGG
>JBMDXL010000971.1:0-4516 GCA_048594465.1 Microlunatus sp.
CTGCCTCAGCGTGGCCACCTCGGCCCGGGCGAAGCCGAGCGGACCCGAGTCGAGCAGGTTCAGCACGTAGGTCCCGTCCGGGGTGAGCACCCGGTCGACGTCCCCGACCGCCTCGCGGGTGGTCAGGTGCCAGGGCACGCTGACCCCGCCGAAGGCGTCGCCGACGACCAGGTCCCGGCTGTCGGCGGCCAGCCGGCGCAGACCCAGTCGACCGTCCTCGACCCGGACCTCGACACGCTCGTCGGGGCGGAAGCCGAGCAGCTGCTCGTCGACCCGGAGCACCCCGGGGTCGATCTCCGACACGACGCTCCGGGTGGCGGGTCGGGTGTCGGCCAGATAGCGCGGCACGGTCAGCCCGCCGCCGCCGAGGTGGTACGCCCGGAGAGCCTGGTCGCCCGGGTAGGCGGTGTCGACCGCGGCCACGACGGCGCGGATGTAGGGGAACTCGAGGTGACGGGGGTCGGCCAGATCCACGTACGAGTGCCGGAGGCCGTCGAGCTCGAGCGTGCGCCCGGAAGGACGCTGCGGGTCGGCCACCACCACCGCGCAGTGGTACGTCGTCTCGGCGTCGCACCCGCCCGGGGCCACCGCGGCGGTCAGCCCACCCACCAGGACCAGGGCGGCCGGGACCGCCGCCGCCCGGGGACCACGGATCCGCCACTCGACCGCGGCGGCCGCCAGCACCAGCAGCACCCCGAGCCCGACGAGGATGCCGCTGACCGGCACCCGGGAGATGAGGACGAACCCGGTGATCACGGTGCCGGCGATCGCGCCGACGGTGCCGATGCCGGACAGCCGCCCGACCACGGTCCCGGTGTACTCCAGGTTGGTCAGCCGCAGCTTGGTGACCATCGGCGTCACCGCCGACAGCAGGGCGCCCGGCACGATGATGCTCAGCGACGACACCAGGATGAGGACCAGGGCCCAGGCCGGGGGGAGGGCGCCGGCCGCGCGGACGGCGAACGGCGTGAGCGCCACCGCCACCCCCGACGCGGCGAGCAACGGGCCGATGGCGCGGAGCGGGGAGATCCGGTCGGCGGCCCGGCCGCCGGACCAGGAGCCGACGGCGATGGCGGCCAGGGCCGTGCCGATGACGATGGTGCTCGTCTCCAGGGTGAGCCCGAGGAACGGGGCCAGCAGCCGCAGCGACGTGAGCTCGACCACCAGGACGGCGGCCGACGAACCGGCCACCAGCGCGGCTGCCTCGTACTCGCCGAGGCTCACGCGGGGGCGGGTGCGGTCGTCGCCGGCGGAGGTCACCGGGCGATCATGACAGCGTCGGGCAAGGACGGACCCGGGAATGCCGGTCCGCGGTCGGGAGTTGGTTGAAACATGAAGAACATCGGCTTCCTGTCGTTCGGGCACTGGTCCCCGAGCCAGCACTCGATGGTGCAATCCGCCTCCGACACGCTGCTGCAGTCCATCGAGCTGGCGGTGGCGGCGGAGGAGGTGGGCGCGAACGGCGCCTACTACCGGGTGCACCACTTCGCCCAGCAGCTCGCCTCGCCCTTCCCGCTGCTGGCGGCCGCCGCGGCGCGGACCCGCACGATCGAGCTCGGCACCGCGGTCATCGACATGCGCTACGAGAACCCGCTCTACATGGCCGAGGACGCCGGTGCCGCGGACCTGATCTCCGGTGGCCGACTCCAGCTCGGCGTGAGCCGGGGATCGCCCGAGCAGGTCATCGACGGCTACCGCCACTTCGGGTACGAGCCCGCCGAGGGCACCACCGACGCGGACATGGCCCGGGAGCACACGGCGAGGTTCCTGGACGTGCTGTCGGGGGAGGGCTTCGCGCGACCCAACCCGCGCCCGATGTTCCCCAACCCGCCGGGTCTGCTGCGGATCGAGCCGTACGCCCCGGGTCTGCGCGACCGGATCTGGTGGGGAGCCGGCAACCGGGCCACCGCGGTGTGGACCGCCGAGCAGGGGATGAACCTGATGAGCTCGACGCTGCTCACCGAGGACACCGGCGTGCCGTTCCACCAGCTGCAGGCCGAGCAGATCCAGATGTTCCGGGACGCCTGGGCCGCGGCCGGGCACCAGCGCGAGCCGCGGGTCTCGGTCAGCCGCAGCATCTTCCCGATCGTCAGCGACCTCGACCGACAGCTGTTCTGGCGGGAGACCCACAGCAGCGACCAGGTCGGCTGGCTGGACGGCGGCAACGCCCGCTTCGGCAAGACCTACGCCGGTGAGCCGGACAAGCTGAGCGCCGAGCTGGCCGAGGACGCGGCCATCGCGGCGGCGGACACGTTGCTGCTCACCGTTCCCAACCAGCTCGGCGTGGACTACAACGCCCATGTGCTGGAGAGCGTCCTCGCCCACGTGGCGCCGGAGCTCGGCTGGCGCTGACCGGCCGATTCCCCTCGTGCAGCACGTCTGAAGACCGCAGATCAGCGGGCGCAAGCCGCCAGCTCAACGGTAGGGGCGAGGCGCAGCTCCCGGGCTGGGTAACACCATCCAGATCCTCGACCCACAGCGGCCACGAAGCGGCCTGGACGACGTCCTCGGGATCGATGCCGTGTTTCAGGGCCGACTCGTGAACCCTCATGCCGCGGATGCTGCGAGCGCCTCGCGGATGACGTCCGATCGCGTCTTGCCCTCTTGCTCAGCGCGTGCATCGACCTGCGCAAGCTCCTCGGCAGTCAGCCGGAGAGCCACGACCTGCGATGGTTCGGCACCCCGACCGGGACGACCTCTGCCCCGCTTCTTCAGCGCTTCGACGTCGTAGCCGTCCTCAGCTTCGGCTACCCAACCAGCGATCTGTTCCTCGGTGACCGGACGCCCGCCGATGGTCTCGTCTGTCCCCATGCAACTAATGTATGACGAAAACAGGGGTCCTTCTAGGCGCAACCTGATGTCGCCAGGCACACAGCCAGGATCACGATCGTCAGGCCGGCGTCAGCGCGACATCGGCGGTCGTGGCGGTGCCGGCCGTCCGCCCCGGGGCCTCCTGGTACTGCCAGTAGAGGTTGGTGTGGGCGATGACCAGGTCCGGGGTCGGAGCGCCGTACGCCGACAGGTCCTCGGTGGTGTGGGCGTCGGCCACCAGGGTGGCGTCGTAGCCGCGGGTCAACGCCCCGTGGAGGGTGGACCGGATGCAGGCGTCGGTCTGCGCCCCGGTCACCACCAGCCGGCCGACACCCAACCCGGACAGCACGGACTCCAGGTCGGTGTCCTCGAACGAGTCGCCGTAGCGCTTGTGGACCAGCGGCTCGCCGTCGGCGCGGACCAGCTCGTCCACGTACGCCCAGTGCTCGCTGCCCTGCGGCATGTCGTCGGCGGAGTGCTGCACCCAGACCACCGGGACGTCCTCGCTCCGCGCGCGGTCGACCAGCGTGGCGATGTTGGCGATCACGGCGTCGCGCTCGTGCGCCTGCGCGACCACGCCCTTCTGCACGTCGATCACCAGCAGCGCGGTGTTCGGCCGATCAGTGAATGTCGTCATGACCCCACCGTAGGACCGACCACTGACGCTCGACGCCCGAGCGCCCGAGCGGCTCAGCCGAACAGCGACTGACCCACGTACTCACCCAGCTTGACCCCCGGCGGGACGGCGAACAGGGCCGAGCCGGTGTGCTGGAGGTACTCGCTCAGGGCGTCCCCGATGCCGATCTTGGTCTGGACCGGGATGAAGTGGGTGCGCGGGTCGACCACGTACGCCAGGAAGAACAGCCCGGCGTCGAGGCGGCCCAGCCCGGTGGAGCCGTCGACGAAGTTGTAGCCCCGCCGCAGCATCCGGGCGCCCCCGTTGGCGTCGGGGTGGACCAGCGCGACGTGGGAGTTCTTCGGGATCAGCGGCAGGTCGCCGCGGCCCAGCAGGGCGAAGTCCGGCTCACTGAACTCGGTGCCGCCCGACAGCGGGGCGCCCTCGGCCTTGCTGCGACCGATCACCGCCTCCTGCTCGCGGAGCGACTGGCGGTCCCAGGTCTCGATGGTCATGTTGATCCGGCGCGCCACCAGGTAGCTGCCGCCGGCCAGCCACTCCGCCGCCGGGTCGGCCCCGGTCGGCACCCAGACGTGCTCGTCGATCGTCGCGGTCTCCTCGGCCTTGAGGTTGGCGGTGCCGTCCTTGAAGCCGAACAGGTTGCGGGGGGTGGCCTGGGCGGTCGAGGTCGACGACGTCCGCCCGAACCCGAGCTGGGACCAGCGCACCGACACCCGGCCGAAGCCGATCCGGGCCAGGTTGCGGATGGCGTGCACGGCGACCTGGGGGTCGTCGGCGCAGGCCTGGACGCAGAGGTCGCCGTCGGACGTGGCCGGGTCGAGGTTGTCCGCCGGGAAGTGCGGCAGCCGACGGAGCGCCTTGGGCTGCCGGGCCGCGATCCCGAAGCGGTCCTTGCCGTCCTGGCGGAAGAGCCCGGGACCGAAGCCGAAGGTCAGGGTGAGACCGGACGGCGGCAGCCCGATGGCCTCACCCGTGTCGTCCGGCGGGGCGTCGTACGAGCCGGAGGTGGCGCCCATCTCGCCCGCGTCCCGCCCCTGCGTCATCCGCGCCGCTGCCGCGGTCCAGTCC
>JBMDXL010000972.1:0-4361 GCA_048594465.1 Microlunatus sp.
GCGGCATCCACCGGGCGACCGCGCTCACCCAGCTGGTGGACGACGCGGCGCTGGCCCGCTGGGTCGACGAGCCGCTGGCCTTCCTCCGCGGGCTGCGGAGCCTCCCCGGTGACGCCGCCGGTCTGGACCGGCTGCAGGCGATCCTGCACGACGCCCTGGCCGGTCGGGAGGTCGTCACGTCCTGGGTGCACGGGGACTTCTGGCCCGGCAACGTGCTGGTCGAGGAGCGGACCACGGCTGCGGAACCGACCGTCGCGGACCGGTCCGCCGACCGTGTCGGCGGCACCACAGACGACGGGGCCGAACGGGTCGAAGTCAGCGTCACCGGGCTGGCGGACTGGGAGAACGCCGAGTCCGGCGGACTGCCCGATGTCGACCTGCTGCACTGGTGGCTGGCCACCCGGCCGGTCGAGCTCGGCGCGGCCGTACGCCACGTGCTGGCCCACCCCGACGAGGTCCGGGCCGAGCTGGCCGCGCTGTCGATCGATCTGCCCAACCCGCAGCTGGCGCTGGAGCACCTCGCCCTGCTGACCTGGCTGCGCCACGTCACCGCCGGGATGGACCGGACGTCGGCCGACCACCTCGGCCGGGTGTGGCTGGCTCGCAACGTCAAGCCGATCCTGCAGCTGCTGGCTGCTCCGACCCCGATCGGTCCGGAGCCGGCGGCTCCGGGTGGCTGCGCGCGGACGGGTGGGTGCTCGTGAGGGGCCGATCGCAGCGTCCGACCCATCCGACCCCCGGTGCGGCTCCGAATCAGTTCTCGTGACCGACGTCGTAGCCGCTCCCGCGTCGGGTCAGGACACGCTCGACCGTGACCGACCCGAGGTCGAGCCGACGGCCGGCGGCTGGGACCTCACCGAGCCAGCCGCGGCCGATGGCCCCGGAGACCGGGAGACTGCCGCCGCCGGCGCCCTCCCCCGGGACGAGCGGGCCGCCGCCACCCGTCGGGGTCGGACCCTGCCGACCGCGACGACGGTGCTGACCGGGATCCGGTCGCAGGGCTGGCTGGCCGCCCTGCCGCTGCTGGCGGCCCTGCTCTGGACCCTCGGCTTCCTCGGGGCGGACCCGCGCGCGATGGGGTCGTTCGGTCTGATCTCGCTCTTCACCGTGGCCACCGTCGCCGGTCTGGTCGTGCTGGTGGCGGGCTTCCTGGCCAGTCTCTACACCAACAAGCGGGAGTGGGTGCTGGGGTTCTACCTGGTCACCTACATCGCCCTCATCCACGGCACCCCGGCCGTCCTGTACGGGACGCTGCGCTACTCCTGGGCGTACAAGCACGTCGGCATCGTCGACTACATCCTGCGCACCGGCACGGTCGACCCCACCATCGCCGTCGGCGAGATCTACCACAACTGGCCCGGCTTCTTCGCCGCCGGCGCCCTGCTCACGTCGCTGGCCGGCAGCCCGGACGCCCTGCGGATCGCCACCTGGGCCCCGGTCGCGTTCAACCTGATGAACCTGGTGGTGCTCCGCTACGTCTACCGCGGCCTGACCCGCAGCAAGCGGCTGATCTGGCTCGGCCTGTTCTTCTTCTTCATCACCAACTGGGTCGGGCAGGACTACTTCTCCCCGCAGGCGATGGCGTACGTGCTCTACCTCGCCTGCATCGGGTTGCTGATCCGCCGGGCCAGGCTCAAGGCGCACCTGCTGATCCCGTTCCTGCTGATCGTCGCCGTGGTCGCGGCCAGCCACCAGATCACCCCGATGATGCTGATGCTCGCGGTCACCGCCCTGGTGGCGCTGCGCCGGACCTCCGGCTGGTACCTCCCGGTGCTCGGCGGGGTGCTGGTGGCGGCCTGGGCCTTCACCGCCGCGCGGAGCTACACCGTGCCCAACATCATGGAGCTGGTGGTCGGGCTGGGCCAGCCGGTCTCCAACGCCAACGAGACCCTGGAGAAGACCTCCACCATCGCCGCCGGTTCCCAGCTCGTGGTGATCTGGGGCGGTCGCGGGGTCGTGGTCCTGGCCACCGTGATGGCGCTGATCGGCGCCTGGCGCAGCTGGCGGGTGCGGGGTCTGCGGGTCACCGCGATCCTGCTCATGGTGCTGCCCGGGATGCTCGTGCTGATGACCGGCTTCGGCGGCGAGGTGCTGTTCCGGGCCTTCCTGTTCGCCGCCCCGTTCATCGCCTTCCTGGCCGCGGCCGCCTGCCTGCCCCGCGACGGCCGGGGCTACCCGTGGCGCAACCTGGTCGCCACCGTGGTGCTGACCGCCGTGCTGCTGCCCGGCTTCCTGCTCGCCTACTACGGCAAGGAGCGGCAGAACTACTTCACCCCGGCCGAGGTCAGCGCCCTCACCTGGGTGCAGGAGAACGCCCGTCCGGGCTCGCTGCTGGTCGAGGGCAGCCGCAACTACCCGACCCAGTTCAAGAACTACGAGCGGTTCACCTACGTCCCGATCGACCGGGAGCCCGAGGGCTCGTGGCGGGAGATGCTGGCCGATCCGGTGGACAAGCTGGACGACTGGCTCAGCGATCCCCGCTACACCGACGCGTACGTGCTGATCACCCGGTCGCAGAAGATCGCCGTCGACACGACCGGGTCGATGCCGATCGGCTCCCTCGAGGACATCGAGATCGCGCTCCGGCAGTCGCCGGACTTCAAGGTCGCCTACGACAGCGGCGACGCCGTGATCTTCGTGCTGGCGAACCCGGAAGGGCGCTGACGTGTCGACCCACCAGTCCACCCGCGCCGGGGCCGGCATCGGCACCGGCCCCGTCGTGGCCGTCGCCGCGGCCCTGGTCCTCGCCCTGGCCCTGGCCCTGGACGCGCCCGCCGTGCGGCTGACCGCCGCGCTGGCCGTCTGCCTGGTCCTGCCGGGGCTCGGCTGGGCCCGCCGGCTGAAGCTGCGCGACCTGGGCGACACCGTCGCGATGACCGTGGTGCTGAGTCTCTCCCTGACCGCGGTGGTGGCCACCGGGATGGCGGTGACCAGGACCTGGTCGGCGTACGGGGGTCTGGCGGTGCTGATCGGGATCGCCGTGCTCGGCTTCGTGCCGGTGCGGGCGGTGGCGTCCCGGACCGTCGAGGTCGTGCTCGGCCGCGCCACCTACCGGCCGCGCCGCCGGGCGGTCGTCGTCGACACCGGCGAGATCGACGACGGCTGGACCGACTGGTACGCCGACGCCCGGGCCCGCAGCGACGAGGAACGCCTCCGCCGCGAGGCCGAGGCCGAGGCCGCCGCGCAGGAGTGGCGGGACTGGTACGCCGAGAACCACCGACGGACGACGGACGCGCGGAGCGCGCAGTGGGACAGCGTCGACGGTCCGGGTGACGAGCAGCACGTGGCACGGGCGGGCGCACGGGAGCAAGACTAGGTTAGGCTCGCCTTATGTCGGTGACACAGGCTCCGCCGCCGCGGACCGCCACGGTGGCACCGGTCGCCCGTCGACGGGTCTCGGTCCGGGTGCTGGGTCTGGTGGTCTGCGCGCTCCTGGTCCTCGTCCTGTGCTACCTCAGCTTGGCCGTGGGCGCCCGGGTCACGCCGCTCCCCGCGGTCTGGGACGCGATCGTCGGCTACGACCCGGCCAACACCGACCACCTGGTCATCCGGGAGCTGCGGCTGCCCCGGACCGTCCTCGGCGTCCTCGTCGGCGCCGCCCTCGGTCTGGCCGGCGCGGTGATGCAGGGGGTCACCCGCAACCCGCTGGCCGATCCCGGCATCCTCGGCGTGAACGCCGGCGCCGCCCTGCTGGTGGTGGTCGGCATCTCCGCCTTCGGCGTCACCTCGGTCCTCGGCTACGTCTGGTTCGCCTTCGCCGGTGCGGCGGTGGCCTCGGTGGTCGTCTACTCCGTCGCCTCGCTCGGCCGGGAGGGCGCCACCCCGGTCAAGCTGGCCCTGGCCGGCGCCGCCCTCAGTGCGGCCTTCGGCGCGGTCACCAGCGCCCTGCTGCTGCTCGACCAGTCCACCTTCGACCAGTTCCGGTTCTGGGCGGTCGGCGCCCTGGCCGGCCGGGACGCCTCGGTGGTCGTCCAGATCGCCCCGTTCCTGGTGATCGGCTGCCTGCTCGCCCTGGGCCTGGGTCGGGTGCTCAACACGCTGTCGCTCGGCGAGGACGTGGCCCGCGGTCTCGGGGCCAACGTGCTCGTCTCCCGCGGGGTCTCGGCCGCGGCCGTGGTGCTGCTCTGCGGGGCGGCCACCGCGGCCTGCGGTCCGATCGGGTTCATCGGGCTGACCATCCCGCACGTGGCCCGGATGATCGTCGGTCCCGACTACCGGTGGGTGCTGCCGTACGCGATGGTGCTGGCCCCGATCCTGCTGCTGGCCGCCGACATCCTGGGCCGCGTGGTGGCCCGGCCGGGCGAGCTACAGGTGGCCATCGTCACCGCGTTCCTGGGGGCGCCGGTCTTCATCGCCCTGGT
>JBMDXL010000973.1:0-9983 GCA_048594465.1 Microlunatus sp.
GGGCACGGCACGCCGCCGTTCGCGGTCCTCAACGGCGAGTTCCGCCGCCGGGTGATCGAGGAAGCCGCCCGGCACGAGCTCGATCTGGTCTTCACCCTGGTCTGGCAGCTCGAGGACCCCGGTGACGAGCGCGAGGTCCGGCAGCTGGTCGCGCCGTACGAGGTGCCGGGCGGGCAGGTCCTGGTGGCGGAGCTGGCCGCCGGCCTGGACACCAGGTTGCGACGCAATCGTGGTGCGGACCGGATCGTGGCCAAGCCGACCAAGGCGGACCTGGAGTGGTCCGAGGCCAACGTCCGCGACAGCGAGCGCCACCGGCTGAACTCGGACCCGGACGGCGCCCGGACGCCGGCGGACGCCTTCCTCTCCACTCACCCGCACCTGCGGCTGGACACGACCACCCTCTCCGCGCCGCAGACGGCTGAGCTGGTGCTGGCCTGGCTCACCTCGGAGCCCACCGGCTGACGTCCGGTCGACGTCAGCGGCGCGGGCGGTCGGGTCCCGGTCCCGGACCGGGTTGGCAGCGCGGGCACCACCACGTACGCCGCTGGTCCGGGTCGTTGGGCACCTCGGCCACCATCTCGATCGAGGTGCCGCAGCGACGGCACGGCTGGGCGAACCGGCCGGCCACCCAGTGGTCGCGACCGCGGCGGTTGTCGCCGGTGGTCACCTGGTAGGCGCCCGGGGTCAGCGCCGAGTGACGGAGCGTGCGCACGGCCAGGCGGACCAGGGCGGGCAGGTCGGTCTCCCCCACCGGTGTCCACGGGCTGATCCCGCGCAGGAAGCAGAGCTCGTTGGCCCAGAGGTTCCCGATCCCGGCCAGGGTGCGCTGATCCAGCAGGGCGGCGGAGACGGCGCGCTCCGGGTCGCGGCCGAGCCGGCGGACGGCCTCGTCCAGGTCCCAGTCGTCGCGCAGCGGATCGGGTCCGAGATGGCCGATCACCGACGCCTCGTCGGAGGTCTCCACCAGCTCCACCACCGGCAGCGACAACCCGTACGCCGTCGGGCCGTTCTCGGTGGCCAGCAGCACCCGCACGTCCGGCAGCAGGGCTCGCGGCAGGCTGCGACCGGCCCGGACCACGGTCCAGGACCCGTCCATCCGCAGGTGCGTGTGCAGCGTCAGGTCGCCCTCGAAGCGGGTCAGCAGGTGCTTGCCGTGCGTCGCCTGGGCCAGCACCTTCCGCCCGGCCAGATCGGCCGTGGCGTGCCGGGCCACGCGCAGCTCACCGCGCGACACCGTCCGACCGACGAGCACGTCGAGACGGCGCGCGAGGACGTAGACGGAGTCACCTTCGGGCACCGACCCATCCTGCCCGGTGCCACCGACATCCCGACCGCCGGCGCCCGTGGGTCAGCGGTGCACCAGCCGACGGCGGAGCCGGCGGCCGGCCCGCAGCGCCAGCGGAGGCACCAGCTCGCGGACCAGGCGGTGGCGACCGGCCGGCACCGGGGCGGCGGGGGCCGGGGTGCTGCGCAGGTACGCGGCGGCGCTGCGGAAGTAGGCCGACGCCCAGATCCGGCGGGACGGTCGCTCGCCGCTGGCCAGCAGGGTCTGCACCCGGTCGGCGATCTGCTCGGTGGCGGTCCCCGGCCGGTCGAAGAAGTAGCCGCCCAGCCAGAACCGGTCAGGGGTGCCGAGGTCGTCGGCGATCAGCTGGTCGAAGGTGCGCAGCAGACCGCTGGCCAGGAAGACGTGGTTGCCGTAGCGCTCGTGCACACCCAGATCCAGCACCAGACCGACCCGGCAGCCGCTGCCGACCGCCTCCAGGGCCGCCGTGGACGACATCGTCAGCAGCAGGTCCACGCTCGGCAGCAGCTCGCTGATCGGGGTGTAGTCGATCCGGAAGTTCGGCGGTCGGTCGACCCCGGTGAGCAGGTCCTCGGGGTGGTGCAGCATCCGGTGGAAGGTGTCCTCCCCGATCCGGTGGCGGGGCTTGAGCAGCACCTCCCGCTCCGGGTGCGCGTACGCGTAGTCGATCAGCCGCTGGTAGAGGTGACGACGTTCGGCGGCCGGTCCCGGCACGGTCGGCTGGTCGGCGAACAGCACCCGGCGGATCGGTCCGGTCCGCGGCGGGGCCGCCGTGGAGCCGAGGATGGGCAGACCGGACAGCAGCAGGTTGGCCGGGTCGAGCTCCAGCTGCTGGGCCACGGTGACGAAGTGCTCCAGGTCCTCGACCCCGTTCACGGCGACGACGTCGGAACCGACCCGGTCGAGGTAGCCCGCCGTGATCTTCTCGATGATCACGCCCACCCAGCCGGTCACCACCACCGGACCGGCGGCGCCCGAGGGGCCGAGCCGGTCGGCGAGATCGACGGTCAGCCGGAGGGTGAACGGCCCGGACAGCCCGCAGACCACCACCTGGCTGGCCACGGCGAGGTCGAGCATCTCGGCCCAGCCGACAGCTGTCACCCCGGTGAAGCCGGCCGCGGCGATCTGGTCCGCCGACAGGGCCGAGCGGACCTCGGGCACCACCACCGGGCAGTCGAACCCCCGGGCGACCAGCTCGTCCCGGATGCCGGCGACCCACTTGAGCTGGGAGTCGAAGGCGGCGAACAGCAGCGCCTGAGGTCGCGGGTCAGCGGGCCGGGTCACCCGGGGAGGCTAGGCAGGGTGGTTGAACGGCTCGTGAACGTCGAGTGCCCGGACGACCAGGGACCGGGTGAGCGGGGCGTAGAGGTGCGGGAAGGCCTCGGTCGACCCCTCCTCGACGACCGGCCGGGCCCGGGCCGGGTCGAGCTCGAGCAGCACCAGGTCCTGGGGCTCGAACCGGCTGAAGTAGCGGCCCAGCACCCCGCGCACCTGGCGCCGGTAGGCCAGGTGGACGAAGCCCTCCGCCTCGAAACCGGTGCCGTGGCTGGACCACGGGTAGCTGCCGGTGTGGCGGGCCTCGTCCCACAGCGTCCGCTCGGCGATGTGGAGGAGCGGCTCGCTCACCTCGGGGCGCTCGCTGAGCAGGCCCAGGGCGACCCGCCGGGCGCGCAGGTCGTCGGCCCCGACGAACCGGATCGCGGTCAGTCCGAGATCGGCCGCCGCCGCGCAGTTGGCCTCGTTGTCGTCGACGAAGACCGCCGAGGCGACGTCGACGGCGTAGCGGTCGAGGAGCAGCCGGTAGAGCCGCGGATCGGGTTTGGCCAGCCGCTCGCGACCGGAGACCACGATCGCCTCCAGCCGCTTGAGGATGCCGAACCGGCGCTGGGCCACCGGGAAGGTCTCGTCGGACCAGTTGGTCAGCCCCAGCAGCCGGACGCCGGCCCGGGCCAGCTCGGCCACCACGGCCGAGGTGCCGGGCACGGTGCCGGTGAGGGTGCGGTCGAAGTGCTGCCGGTACGCGGTGATGGCCTCCGCGTACTGCGGCCAGGTGTCGGCCACCTCCGCCTCGCCCTCGGCGTAGCGGCGGCCCGCATCGTTGCGTCGGTTCCAGGCGGAGAAGTCGACGTCGGTCATCAGCCGTCGCGCGGACTCGTCGGAGACCACGGCCCTGAACGCCCGTACGGGATCCCAGGACAGCACCACGCCGCCCAGATCGAAGATCGCCGTACGCCGGGTCACCGGCCGTCGCCGTCCAGGGTCGCCACCCAGTTGGCGATCAGCCGGGCGCCGGCCGCCCCCGACTTCTCGGGGTGGAACTGGGTCGACCACAGCGGCCCGTCCTCCACCGCGGCGACGAAGCGGTCCCCGCCGTGCTCGGCCCAGGTGACGGCGCGCCCCCCGGTCTCGTCCAGGGTGCGGACGCCGTAGGAGTGGACGAAGTAGAACCGCTCGGCCTCGATGCCGGCGAACAACCGGCTCCCGGCCGGCGGGGTCAGGGTGTTCCAGCCCATGTGCGGCAGCCGCTCGGCGTGCAGCCGCTCCACCGTGCCGGGCCAGACTGCGCAACCGGCCGCTTCCACCCCGTGCTCGATGCCGTTGGCGAAGAGCACCTGGTGACCGACGCAGATGGCCAGCACCGGTCGGCCGGCGGCCAGCCGCTCGCGGATCACCGTGGCCCCGTCGACGGCCAGCAGGCCGTCCATGCAGGCGGCGAAGGCTCCGACCCCCGGCACCACCAGACCGTCGGCGGCCAGCGCCGCGTCGCGGTCGGCGCTCACCGTCACCCGCGCCCCGCTGCGGGCCACGGCCCGCTCGGCGGAGCGGATGTTGCCGGAGCCGTAGTCGAGCACCACGATGTGGGGCACCCGGCTCCCGGTGTCCGGCCGCGCGGTCCCGGGGTCCGGCTGAGCCGTGTCCGGCAGGGTCACAGGGCTCCCTTGGTGCTCGGCACGCCGTCCACCCGGGGATCGAGGGCGACCGCGTCGCGCAGCGCCCGGGCCACCGCCTTGAACTGCGCCTCCACGATGTGGTGCGGGTCGCGGCCGGCCAGCACGGTGACGTGCAGGCACAGGTGCGCGTGGAAGGCCAGCGTCTCCAGCACGTGCCGGGTCAGCGACCCGGTGTAGGGCACGCCGCCGCGACCGGCCGGGTCGGTCCCGCCGCCGATCAGGGCGTACTCCTGGCCGGGCGGTTCGCCGGTGTGCACGCAGTACGGGCGTCCGGAGACGTCGACCACGGCCTGGGCGAGCGCCTCGTCCAGCGGCACCAGGGCGTCGGCGAAGCGACGGATCCCGCGCTTGTCGCCCAGTGCCTCCCGGAGTGCCTGTCCGAGCACGATGGCGGTGTCCTCGACCACGTGGTGGGCGTCGATGTGGACGTCCCCGACGCTCTCCACCGTCAGATCGAGCAGACCGTGCCGGGCGAGGGCGGTGAGCATGTGGTCGTAGAAGCCGACCCCGGTGCTGATGGTGGACTCCCCGGTCCCGTCCAGGTCCAGGCTGACCCTGACGCTCGACTCCGACGTCGCCCGCTCGATCGTGGCCGTACGGCTCCGTGCAGTGCTCACAGCAGTCGTCCTCCCTCGGTTCCCAGGACCGGCTCGAGCGCGGCCTTGAAGGCCGCCATCTCCTCGTCGGTGCCGGCGGACACCCGCAGCCAGCCCTCCGGACCGACGACCCGGATCAGCACGCCCTCGTCCAGCAGAGCCTGCCAGACGGCCTGCCGGTCGGCGAACCGGCCGAACAGCACGAAGTTCGCGTCGGAGTCGGCGACCTGCAGACCACGGTCGGCCAGCCAGGCCGCCAGGTCGTCGCGGTTGACCCGCAGCCGGTCCACCGCGGCCAGCAGCTCGTTGGCGTGGGCCAGGGCCACCCGGGCCACGGTCTGGGTGATCGCCGACAGGTGGTACGGCAGCCGGACCACCCGGAGAGCGTCGACGAACGCCGGCGACGCGGCCAGGTAGCCCAGTCGACCGCCGGCGAAGGCGAATGCCTTGGACATGGTCCGCGTCACGGCGAGCCGCGGGTGGTCGGGCAGCAGCTCCAGCGCACTGGGGGTGCCGCTCCGGGCGAACTCGTAGTAGGCCTCGTCGACCACCACCACCCCGGTGGCGGCCTCCGCGATGGCCCGCAGCGTCTCCGGGGCCACCGCGGTGCCGGTGGGGTTGTTCGGGCTGGCGAGGAAGATCACGTCCGGCTGGTCGGCCCGGATCGCCGCGACCGCGGCCACCGGGTCGATGGTGAAGTCGTCCCGCCGGGCGAACGTGGTCCAGGCGGTGTGCGTGTCGCGCGCGTACTCCGGGTACATCGAGTAGGTCGGGGCGAAGGACAGCACCGTGCGGCCCGGTCCGCCGAAGGCCATCAGCACGTGCAGCATCACCTCGTTGCTGCCGTTGGCCGCCCACACGTGGTCGGCGGTCAGCCCGTGCCCGAGGTAGGCCGCCAGATCCGCACGCAGCGCGACCGCGTCCCGCTCGGGGTAGCGGTTCATCGTGGCGACGGCCGCGGCCACCGCCTCGGCGATCTCGGCGGCGACCGCCGGACTCGGGGGGTACGGGTTCTCGTTGACGTTCAGCAGATAGGGCACGTCCAGCTGTGGTGCCCCGTACGGGACCTCGCCGACCAGCTCGGGTCGGACCGGCAGACCGGCGGTCACCGCGCCTCGCCGGAGAAGCGTCGGCTCGGAGAGTCGCCGGAGAATCTGCGCGTCACGGCGGCACCGTGCGCGGGCAGGTCCTCGGACTCGGCGAACACCTCGACGTGGCGGGCCACCTCGCGCAGAGCCGACCGGTCGTAGCTGATCACGTTGACCGCCTTGAGGAAGCTCTTCACGTTCAGACCCGAGGAGTGGCAGGCACAGCCGGCGGTCGGCAGCACGTGGGTGCTGCCGGCGCAGTAGTCGCCCAGCGAGACCGGGGACCAGGTGCCGACGAAGATGGCGCCGGCGTTGGTGATCCGGGCCGCCACGGCGTCGGCGTCCACGGTGTGCAGCTCGAGGTGCTCGGCGGCGTAGGCGTTGACCACGTCGATCCCCTGGTCCAGGTCGTCGACCAGCACCACGGCCGACTGGTGCCCGCCCAGCGCGGTGGTGATCCGCTCGGCGTGCTTGGCCTCGGGCACCTGGGCGGCCAGCTCCGCCTGGACCGCGTCGGCCAGCTCCTCGGCGTCGGTGACCAGCACGGCCGCGGCCGCCGGGTCGTGCTCGGCCTGGCTCACCAGGTCGGCCGCCACGTGCGCGGCGTCGGCGGTGTCGTCGGCCAGGATCGCGATCTCGGTGGTGCCGGCCTCGGAGTCGATGTTGACCAGGCCCTTGAGCAGCCGCTTGGCCGCGACCACGTAGATGTTGCCCGGACCGGTGACCAGGTCGACCTTCGGGCAGAGGTCCTCGACCCCGTACGCGAACATGGCGACCGCCTGGGCGCCGCCGACGGCGTAGACCTCCTCGACCCCGAGCAGGTGGCACAGGGCCAGGATGTTGGGGTGCGGCAGACCGTCGAAGTCGACCTGCGGCGGCGAGGCCACGGCCAGCGAGGGGACACCGGCCGCCTGGGCCGGGACCACGTTCATGATCACGCTGGAGGCCAGCGCGGCCAGCCCGCCGGGCACGTACAGACCGACCCGGTTGACCGGGATCATCCGCTGGGTGACCACCGCCCCCGGGGCCACCTCGACGGTCGTGGAGGTCTCCCCCAGCTCGGCGGCACTCACCCGGCGCCGGCGGTCGATGGCCACCTCGAACGCGGCCCGGACCTCCGGGTCCAGCTGGTCGACGGCGGCGGCGAGGTCGGCGGCCGGCACCCGGAACTCGTCCGGCACGACGTGGTCGAACCGGTCCGACCAGTGCCGTAGCGCGCTGATCCCGCGGGCGGCCACGTCGTCGCAGATGGGCCGGACCACCTCGACGGCCGCGTCCACGTCGAACTCGGCGCGCGGCACCAGCGCGGTGTAGTCCAGCTGCTCGCCGGCAGCGAGCCGGTCACGGAGGTCGATCACTCTCAGCACCCTGTGAGTCTACGGAGGCGAGCGCGACCGGCGACCGGATAACCACCCGGCGAGAACTCCGTCGCCGCCTACCCTTAACCGGACGCGACTCCCCGGCGCCATCCGGTCCGACCCGCCGCCCACCCGACCACCGGATCTGACTCCCAGGCGCCATCCGGTCGGCACACCCGCCCACCCTTAACCGGACGCGACTTCCCGGCGCCATCCGGCACACGAGTGACCGCCGTCCGTCGGGTCGGAGGAGCTGGGCGTGGAAGGTCCACGCCGGACCCGGCGGGCCCGAGTAACGTGCGTCCGTGCTCCACGCCCATGACATCCCCCGCCCCGCGGTGCGCTGCCGCGCCGGTCGCTGAGGGGGCGGGCACGTGTTCCCCGGTTTCGGCACGGTCGTCAACGTCCTCACCGTCCTCGTCGGTTCCGCGATCGGTCTGCTGCTCGGTCACCGGCTGCCGGAACGCACCCGGGACACCGTCACCGACGCGCTGGGTCTGGTCACCCTGCTGATCGGCGGCCTGTCGGCGGTGGAGGTGACGTCGACGGTCCTGTCCGATGCGGTCGGCAGCAGCGCCCCGGTGCTGATCGTGCTGGGCTCGCTGCTGGTCGGCGGCATCGTCGGCTCCTTGGCCGACATCGAGCGACGGCTGGAGGGTCTGGGGGCGTGGCTGCAGCGTCGGTTCCAGGCGCGCGGCTCGCAGACCCGGTTCGTGGAGGCGTTCGTGTCGTCGTCGCTGGTCTTCTGCGTGGGCCCGCTGACCATCCTGGGCTCGCTGTCCGACGGCCTCGGGCTCGGTGCCCAGCAGCTGCTGCTCAAGGCCACCCTGGACGGCTTCGCGGCCATCGCCTTCGCCGCGTCGCTGGGGATCGGCGTGATGGCCTCGGCCCTGGCCGTCGGGGTGATCCAGGGCGCCCTGACCCTGGTCGGCGTGGTCATCGGGGACTTCCTGCCCGCCGCCCACCTGGCCGCCATCACCGCCACCGGCGGGCTGCTGCTGGTCGGTGTGGGTCTCCGCCTGCTGAAGATCAAGTCCGTACCGGTCGGCAACCTGCTGCCCGCGCTCGTCGCCGCCCCGCTGCTGGTCCAGCTCGTCGTGGTGCTCCGGTGAGCGGGGCGACCCCCGCCCCCGAGCCCGTGGGCCTGGCCCGGGCGTACCCGCAGGTCCTCCGGGCCGCGATCGGTCTGGGCGTCTACGCCGGGGTTTTCGGGGCCACCTTCGGCGCGGTGTCGGTGGGCAGCGGTCTGACCGTCGGCCAGACCATGATCTTGAGCCTGGTGATGTTCTCCGGCGCCTCCCAGTTCGCCTTCGTCGGCGTGGCGGCCGCCGGGTCACCATGGGCCGCCATCCCGGCGGCCCTGCTGCTCGGCGTCCGGAACGCCTTCTACGGGGTCCCCGTGTCGGAGGTCCTGTCCCCGCGCGGCTGGCGGCGGCTGGTCACCGCGCACTTCGTCATCGACGAGACCACGGCCATGCTGGTCGGCCAGGCCGAGCCACGGGCGAAGCGGTACGCGTTCTGGTCGACCGGGCTGATCCTGTTCACCCTCTGGCAGACCGGCAGCCTGGTCGGGGCGCTGCTCGGCGCGGCCGTCGACCCGGCCCGGTTCGGCTTGGACGCGGCGGCCCCGGCGGTGTTCCTGGCCCTGCTGTGGTCTCAGCTGCGGACCCGCTCGGCCCGGGTGGTGGCGGTGCTGGGCGGGCTGCTCGCCTTCGTGCTCATCCCCGTCGCGCCGGCCGGGGTGCCGGTGATCGCCGCCGCCGCGGTCGCAGTGGCGGCCGGACTGCTCGTCCGACCGCGCCGCGGTGGTGTCTCGTGACCGCGCTGGTGGTCGCCCTGGTGATCGCGTCCGTGGGTTCCTACCTGCTCAAGCTGGCCGGGGTCTCGCTGCCGGAGTCGGTGCTGGCCGACCCGACGGTTCAGCGGGTGGCCGGCTTCCTGCCGGTGGCCATGCTGACCGCCCTGGTGGTGGTCGGGCTGGCCGACGGCGACGGCGACCGCCGGTGGTCCCTGGACTGGCCGGTGCTGGCCGGCTTCGGCGCCGCCGTGGTCGCGCTGCTGCTCCGGGCCGGCGTGCTGGTGGTCTTCGTGGTGGCGGTGCTGGTGACCGCCCTGCTGCGGCTCCTGGTCTGAGCCGCCGTCCTCACCCCGGTCGCCCGCCCGCGATCGCCAGCAGCCGCGCGGTCAGGACGGCGACGTAGAGCGCGAGGTCGGAGTGGGCGTACGTGACGGTCTGCAGCCGGTGCGGAGTGACCCAGACGGTCTCCTGCTGCAGCCGCGAGCCGTCCTGCAGCACCCGGAGCCCGGTGGCCAGGACCTGCCGGCAGCGGTCGGCCACCAGCCAGCCGTCCCGCTCGGTCTCGGCCCGCACCGGCTTGGTCAGGTGGCTCGGCAGGATCGGACAGCTCAGGACGGCGTCGACCTGCGCCGGGTCGGCCGGGCCGTCACCGGCGGCGACGTGCCGGGCCAGGTCCTCGAGTCCGCGCAGTCCCGCCATCATGGTCCGGATCTGGCCCAGGTCGATCGACGCGCCCTCCCCCGGCCCGCTGGCCGAGCGACACGGATCGGCACCGCCGTGCCACAGCGGCAGACCGTGCCGGCAGAGCAGCCGGGCGACCGGGTGACAGCGGGCGTGATCGGCGAGGGCCCGGGCGGCCCGGGCGTGGGCCGGGATCCGCGACACC
>JBMDXL010000974.1:0-1979 GCA_048594465.1 Microlunatus sp.
CATCCGCGGGTGCTGGTGCCACTGCGGGTCGGCGTGCCGACGCAGGTCGAGCAGCCGCAGGTCCTCCGGCCGCTGCCGGAAGTTGTGCGCCGCGATCTCGGCGGCGCGCCCGGCCATCTCCACCGCCTGGTCCGGGTAGGCCCCGGCCAGACCGGCCAGCAGGTCGGGCCAGTACCGCTGGAGGCGGGTGGAGAAGACGACTTGGTCGTGGGCCGGCTCGCCCTCGAGCAGACCGGCGACGTCAGGAGTACTCATCGCGGGTCAATCTAGTGGTTCCGGTCGGGCGTGCGTCCAGAGTCGGCGCCGAGTTCTGGGCACGCGTCGCGGCGACCCGGCGTCGTCAGCGGGTGGCGGCCTTGCGGACCGCGTCGAGGTCCTTGCGACCGAGCCGCTTCTTGAACTCGGTGAGGAACGCCTCGCGCAGCTGGTCGTTGTCCAGCGCCCCGTCCAGACCACCGAGCTTGCCGGCGTTGACCTGCTGGCAGACCCGCAGCCAGGCCTGCCCCATGGCGTACGTGAAGGTGCCGGCCACCCCGGCCCCGATGGCCCCGCCGACCAGCGTGCCGGCCCCGGGAACGAGCTTGATCAGACCGGTGAAGGTGGCCCGGCCGACCTGGGTGGCCGCGGTGGTGGAGACGATCGCCATCAGCGCCGCCCGGTCGAACTTGATCTTGTAGAGGTGCGCGATCTTGGCCATCATGCCGAGCTGGATGGGCACCAGCAGCGTGGCGTCGGAGAACGGGATCGGGATGGCCGCCGCTCCCCCGGCACTGGCCACGGCCGCCCCGATCACCTTCTGGGCTTCGGTGTTCTTCCGGGAAAGATCGATCTCCTGCGCGGCGGTGAGGGCTCCGTGGACGCCTTCCGGCGCAACACGAAAGGTGGCATCGAGGACTTCCTGCAGACCGTAGGACTCCTGGCCGGCGAACTCGTCCGCCTTGGCGTACGTCATGAACGGCCGTCCGCCCTCGATCGGCAGCTGCCGGGCGATGATCTGCTCGGCCAGCTGCACCGCGTCGGGATGGAACTGGCCGTTGCGCCGCGGCACCTGGGTGAGCACCATGATCACCGGCAGACCCAGCTCGTCGAGCCGGCGGACGAAGTCGGCCTCGGTGTCCTCGAACCGCCGGTCCATCCCGCGGACGCAGTACCAGGCGACGTGGATCTGCTCCGACAGCGGCAGCCTGCGGCTCTCCTTGACCACCTTCTCCAGGTCGCGGAGGATCTCGCGGTCGTCCTTGCCGATCTCCACCCCCTGGGTGTCGACGATGCCGAGGTGACCGACCTTGTCGAGGTAGAGATGACTGCCGCGGGTGACCGGTGCGCCGATGCCGGTGCGCGCGACCTCCTCGCCGAAGACGGCGTTCAGCAGCGTCGACTTCCCCACCCCGGTCTTGCCGAACAGGGCCAGGTTGAACCGTCCGAGGGACTCGTTCTGCTGGTCGTACTCGCTGCGGAAGGACTCGTTGAACCAGTCGTCGGGCTTGGCCACATCAACCTCGTCTCGTCAGCGGACCGTGGTCACCGGCGGGCCCGGCCGCGGTCAGCCGGGCAGCGGGCACGGGGACCAGCCTACGGCCGGTCCCCGCACCGGAGCCGGATCAGTCGTTCTCCTCCAGCTTGAGCGCGATGCCCAGGGCGAAGAAGGTGGGCGCCCAGTGCCCGATGAAGATGCCCCACCGGTCGGACTGGGCCTTGTCGTCGCCCTTCTTGCCGCGGCTGATGAAGTAGCTGGCGTACGACAGCGCGATCGAAGCCACGCCGGCGGCGTAGGCGTACTCGCTGCGGATGCCGACGTTGTGCAGGGCGCTGACGACCCCACTGCTCTGCTTGGCCAGGCCCTTGGCCTGCTGGGCGGCGTCCTCGGCCACCCCCTTGGCCTGCTTGGCGGCGTCCTCGGCCTTGTCGCTCACACTCATGGTTCTCCCTCCGGAAACGGTCGCTCGACCGTTCGCAGGCTCGACTTTACGTCGTAAACA
>JBMDXL010000975.1:0-4633 GCA_048594465.1 Microlunatus sp.
GGCCACCCCGGCCACGTCGAGCGTGCCGGAGCGGACGTCGCGCTCCTGACCTCCCCCGTGCTGCACCGGCTGCAGCCCGATCTCCCGACGGGCGATGAGGGCCCCGACCCCGACCGGTCCGCCCAGCTTGTGCGCGGTCACCGTCATCAGGTCAAGACCGCTGGCGGCGAAGTCCACCGGTAGGTGCCCGACCGCCTGCACCGCGTCGCTGTGCGCCCAGATCCCTGCGCGGTGGACGATCTCGACCATCTCGGCCACCGGCTGGACGGTGCCGATCTCGTTGTTGGCCCACATCACCGAAACCACCGCCGTCCGCTCGTCAGCCGCCCGGGACAGCGCACCGAGATCGATCAGACCAGCCTGGTCGACGCCCACCTCCACCAGCTCGGCGCCGGCGCTCGACGACAGCCAGCGGGCCGGGTCCAGCACGGCGTGGTGCTCGATCGCGCTGATCACCACCCGGGAGCGTCCGTCGCCGCGACGGGCCCCGTACGCACCCTTGATCGCCAGGTTGTCGGCCTCGGTACCACCGGAGGTGAAGATCACCTCGGCCGGCCGCGCACCCAGCAGGGCAGCGATCTGCTCGCGGGACTCCTCCACCACGCGCCGGGCCGCACGCCCGGAGGCGTGCAGCGACGAGGGGTTGCCGGCCGCGGCCCACTGGCTGACCATGGCCTCGACCGCCGCGCGCACCACCGGGGTGGTGGCGGCGTGGTCGAGATAGGTCCGGGTCACGGGCGCCATTGTCCCCCCGCGACCCGAGACCTCAGCAGCCGTGGCTGACCTGGTTGCACATCGACCTCACGTTCCAGCCGATCGACCAGCGGACCGTGCCGGTGCTGGTCACCGCCGTCACCTCGATCGGTGGCCAGGTGCCGACGTCCTCACCCGAGCCGAAGGTCTTCGCGGTCCGGGCCATCACCAGCCAGTGCCCGTCCCGGCCGACGACGGCCTTCTCCGTGCGGCCACCCGGCAGCGCGTACGTCACGGAGCGCACCCCGGGCAGCCGGCCGGCGGCCCACAGGGTCTCCCCGCCGCTGTCGACGGGGTTCAGGGCCCAGCCGAAATCGCGCTTCGTCGTGCCGGCCCCCGCGGTCCGGACCCCGGTGATCTCCGCGGTCGGGAACAGACTGCACCCGACGTAGGTGTTCCCGTCGGCCAGCACCGTGCCCCACTGGCCCTCGGTCGAGACCGTCGCGGTCACGGTCGCCGCCTCGGGATCGAAGTCGATGGGATCCGCGTTCTCCGCCCAGTCGCTGATCATGGTCCGGCAGGTGGCGACCCCGGCCGCGTCGGAGGCCGGGCGCGTCGGCGGGTCGCCGCCTCTGTCTCGGGCCTGCTCGGCCATCAGGGTCCGGCAGCCCTGCACCTCGAAGGAATCCGTCGTCGCCGCCGCCTTCTGGCCCGTGGCCCGGGACTCGACCGGGAGGGTCCGACCAGCGGCGTCCACGAACTGCAGCTCGACGGCCATGTCCTCCCAGGCCCCCGCCCCTCGCAGGGCCACGATCGCAGCGAAGGTGCCGCCGCCACCCTGCCGGATGTCGACCACGATCGTGGACTCGCGGTCCGACGTGCCGTTGGTGGCGGTCAGCTGGACCTGCTGGACCTGGTCGCTGACCGACCAGGTCCAGTGGTCGTCAACCTTGTTGTTCGGAGAGCTCGAATCGTCGGAGCATTCGGCCGACGTGCCCGACCCGCCACGAGACGCGACGTCGTAGCCCTTCGGCAGCGCCTCGGGCGCGTTCTCGTCCAGCACCCGCTGCTGGCCGTCCAGACAGAGGGCCGTGCCCTGGTCGCCCCGGGCGATCAGGAAACGGGCGCTGCCGAACCGGCCGCCGCCCACGATCGTCGGCATGGTCAGCGCGTCGACCACGCGGCCACCGTTCACGCCGCAGGTGGCCAGGTCGGCACTGATCTCCTTCTTGGTCAGCTCTCGGGAGACGAATCGCTGCCGAACGGCTGTCGTCGGCGTGGGTGTGGTGCTCGAGGAAGCGGAAGCCGAGGCGGACGGGACGGCGGTGGGCGACTCCGCGGGGACGGCGTCCGTACGGCCGGAGAACCGGGTCGCACCGATCACCACCGCCACGACGAGGATGGCCGCCGCCAGCGGGGCGAGGGCGTGGCGGGGTCGCAGACCCCGCCGTTCGGCGTCCCGCAGCTCGGTCGTGATGCGCCGGCGCAGGTGCTCCGGAGCCGGCCGGGCGGCGGGTGGACGGTCGAGCGGGTCGATGGGGTCAGGCATGGTCGCCTCCACGGGCGGACGGGTCGGGCGAGACGGGGTGAGCGGAAGGGCGTCCGGACCCGACCCCGGGCCCGGCGTCGGCGGCCCCCTCCGGGTCGGCGAGACGCAGCGCACGGCGGACCCGGGACAGGCGCGACTTCACGGTGCCCACCGGTATGCCCAGCGCCTGGGCCGTCTGCGGGTAGGACAGTCCCTCCCAGCAGACGAGCAGGAAGACGTCCCGGTCGGCCACCGCGACGCTGTCGAGACGGTCGATCACGGCGCGCACCCGCCGGTCCCCGTCGAGTCGCCCGGCGACCTGGTCACCGGTGCTGTCGGCAGGGCCGTCGCCGGACCCCTCGACCAGCTCCAGACGGGCCATCGCCCGGGTTCGTCGCCGGACCGAACGCGCGTGGTTGCGGCAGACGTTGGTCGCCACCCCGTACAGCCAGGGCAGCACCGAGCCATCGAGCTCGACGGCGCGTCGGCGGCACCGCCACACCTCGAGGAAGACCGCCGAGGTCAGGTCCTCGGCGATCGACCAGGAGCCGGTGCGACGACGGCAGTAGTTGTAGATGGTGTCGACGTGCTCGGAGAAGACCGTCGTCATGGCCTCCCGACTGCCCCGCCGGAGCTGGTCGGTCAGCGAGATGGACGCGACCGGGTGCGCGTCGGCCGCGACCGGGTCACCGGGCGGCACGGTCCGGGCGATCCCGGGCACAGGGGGTGTCACGCCGCGGGCGATGGACATGGGCGGCTCCTCTCGACACCCCGTCCATGTCCGCACCCCACGCGTGGTTCACGCCACCGCGCTCATCCTCAGGTGATCTGGGTCACACCAGACCGGATCGGATCCGTGTGCCCTCAGCCCTTACGCGTGGCGACCTGCTCGGTCACGGCCGGGAGCACCGTCTGCAGGTCGCCCACCACCCCCAGGTCGGCCAGGGCGAAGATCGGCGCCTCCGGGTCCTTGTTGACCGCCACGATCGCCTTCGAGGTCTGCATGCCGGCCCGGTGCTGGATCGCCCCGGAGATGCCGGCGGCCAGGTAGAGCTGCGGCGACACGGTCTTGCCCGTCTGACCGACCTGGTAGGCGTGCGGGTACCACCCGGAGTCGACCGCCGCGCGGGAGGCGCCGACGGCCGCACCGAGGGCGTCGGCCAGCGCCTCGACGGCCCCGAAGTCGCCGCCGGTGCCGCGACCGCCGGACACCACGATCGCGGCCTCGGTCAGCTCGGGCCGGCCACTGGCCGACTTCGGCTCCGTCTTCACGATCCGGGCGCCCTTGGCGGCGTCGGAGATGGTCACCACGGCCTCGCTCACTTCGGGCGTGACCGGCGCGCTCTCCGGGGCCACGGCGTTCGGCTTCACGGTGACGACGGGCACCCCGTGCCCCACAGTGGCCGTGACCGTCCAGTTGCCGGCGAAGACGGTCTGGGTGGTCGAGCCGTCGGCGGCCACGTCGGTGGCGTCGGTGATCAGACCCGCCCCGAGCTTCACGGCCAGCCGGCCCGCGATCTCCTTGCCCTCCGCCGACGACGTGATCAGCACCGCGGCGGGCGACCGCTCCGCGGCGATCTGGGCCAGGGCCTCGGCCTTGGGGGCGACCAGGTACTCCTCGACGGCCGGGTCGACGACCGACACGACGGCGACCGCGCCGTACTCCCCCAGCGTGTCGGCCACAGCCGCCCCGTCGCCGAAGACGACGGCGACCGGCGAGCCGAGCCGACGGGCGAGGGTCAGCAGCTCGAGGGTGGGTTTGGCGACCGAGGCGTCGGCCACCTCAGCGACGACGATGACATCAGACATGACGGTTCCTCTCGAACGCTTCGACTCAGATGAACTTGCCGGCGGCCAGGAAGTCGACCAGGGCGGCCGAGCCGGCCCCGTCCTCGTCGCTGACCACGGTGCCGGCCGCCTTGGGCGGCCGGGGGGTGGTGGCGGCGACCGTGCTCCAGGCCGCGTCCAACCCGACGGAACCGGGGTCGATACCGAGGTCGGCCAGCTCCCAGGTCTGCACCGGCTTCTTCTTCGCGGCCAGGATGCCCTTCATCGACGGGTAGCGCGCCTCGCCGGACTGGTCGGTGACGCTGACCACGGCGGGCAGGTGCGCCTCGACGGTCAGGCTGGCGGTGTCGGTGTCGCGCCGTACGGTGACGACGTCGCCGGCCACCTCGAGGGTGGCCCCCAGGGTGGCCGCGGGCCAGCCCAGCCGCTCGGCCACCATCACCGGCACGACACCCATGGCGCCGTCGGTGGAGGCCATCCCGCACAGCACCAGATCGGGTGCCTCCTTGCGGACGGCGGCGGCCAGGATCTCGCTCGTGGCCAAGGCGTCGGAGCCCGCGATCGCGTCGTCCAGCACGTGGATGCCGGCGGAGGCCCCCATCTGCAGCGCCCGCTTGATCGCCG
>JBMDXL010000976.1:0-8173 GCA_048594465.1 Microlunatus sp.
GGGTCGCCTCGGTGGCGACCGGCGCGCCGAGTCCGCTGGCCAGTGCGGCCGACGGCCTCGCTGCCAGCCGAGTGGCGGCCGCGGTGATCACCTCGATGCACGAGGGCGGTCGCTGGGTCGAGGTCGTGCGGTGAGCCTGCCGCCTGTCGCTGAGCCTGCCGCCTGTCGCTAGCTACCGGCCCGCAGGTGGCGGACCGCCAGGAACCCCATCCCCACCGCCGTCAGCCCCCACGCGACCAGATCCAGCACCGGTTGGGCGGCGACCACCGCCACCAGGTGCAGGGGTTGGGAGACGATCAGGGCGACGGCCACCACTGTCGGCATCAGCCGACCCCGGAGGCTGGCGACCCCGAGCAGCACGGTGCCGACCACGTGGCCGAGCACGAAGATCAGCAGCGTGATGATCCCGGGTCCGACGGACTCGGCGGCCGCCCCCAGGGTCTCCACCTGGGCCAGCGTGAGACCGGCGGCCGGGGCGGCGGCCCACAGCGTGTCGAAGAAGCCGAGCGTCATCATGGCCAGGTAGCCCGGCAGCAGGAACGCGCCGGTCCACCGGTGCAGGCGCGGGGTCGGGCCCCGTAGCAGCCCCAGCGCGGCGTAGGCCCCGGGGATCAGGGTGAAGGTGGCCACGAAACCCAGCCACAGCACGGCTTCCATGGTGTCCGGGCGGGCCAGGGCAGCGGCCGCGTCCGGGGGGTAGATCAACCGGATGACGGCGACCGCCGCCGGTCCGATCGGCATCAGGGCCGCGGTCAGCAGCCGTACGCCGTCCGGGCGAGAGACCCCGGCGTCGACGGTGGCGGGGTCGGTGATCTCGGAGCTGGTCATGTCGTCAGTCTTCGGCGACCCGCGCGCTCGCGCCTGGGGCCGCGAACCCGCGCTGGACCGACTTGACCGGGCAGAGTTCCCGACCGGATCTGGGGGCTGGACCCCAGGCGCGGACGGGTGATGGCGCCGATAATGGCGCCATGTCCTCCGTCGACCCGGTCGACCACCGTGAGCCCGCCGACGACGGTGGACGCGCGGCCGAGCGGGTCCGGGTCCTGGTGGCCGACGACCACCCGATCGTCCGCGGTGGACTGATCGCGTTGCTGGACACGCTCGACGGCGTGGACGTCGTGGGTCAGGTCGGCACCGGCCGGGCGGCGGTGCGGGCGGCCGTCGAGCACCGGCCCGACGTGGTGGTGATGGACCTGCGGATGCCGGATCTGGACGGGGTCGAGGCCACCCGGCAGATCCGTGACCGGGCGCCCGGCGTGGCCGTGCTTGTGCTGACCATGTTCGACGAGGACGTGCTGGTGGAGGGCGCTCTGGCCGCGGGGGCGCGCGGCTACCTGTTGAAGGGCGCGGAGGGCGCGGAGATCGAACGGGCCATCCGCACCGTCGCCTCCGGTGACACCGTGCTCAGCCGCAGCGTCGCCGAGCGGGTTCTGACCCGGGTCGGCGCGGTGCCGTCGGTCCGGTCGCTGGGCCTCACGCCCCGGGAGCACGAGGTGCTCGACCTGATCGCCCGCGGGCTCGGGAACGCGACGATCGCGGCGCGGCTGCACCTGTCGCCGAAGACCGTGGGCAACCACATCTCGGCGATCTTCACCAAGCTCGGTGTGGCCACCCGGGCGGAGGCCATCGTCCGGGCCCGGGAGACCGGCCTCGGGCGGAGCGGACCGCCGTGAGCCCGGCGGACGGTCGACGGGCGAGTCTGGCGATCGCCGCGGTGGGAGCGGTGCTGCTCGCCGTGGGACTGACGCTGACCGGCCGGGCCCTGGCCGCCGATCTGCCGCTGATCCCGTACGCGGTGACCAACCCGGTGATCGGTCTCGGGTTCCTGGTGCCGGCGGTGGTGATCGCCCGTCACCGTCCACGGAACGTCCTGGTGCTGCTGCTCGCCGTCGGTGGGGTGGGTCACGTGCTGGCCGGGATCGGCGTCGCGGGCTACACCTTGGGTCCGGTGGCCGGCTGGCCGCCCTGGGCCCTCGCCCTGTGTCTGCAGCTGATGGGTCTGGCCTGGAAGCTGGGTCTGGGGCCGCCCTTCGCGCTCCTCCTGCTGCTGTTCCCCGACGGTCGGCTGCCGTCACCCCGCTGGCGGTGGCTGGTCTGGGCGGTCCTGCTCGCACTGGTCCTGGGGGTCGCGGGCTGGTTCCTGGCGCCCGACTCGCTGGCCGTGAACACCGTCGTCCAGCTCGCCGACCTCGCGGTGACGGTGGCGGCGGTCGTCGCACTGGTGCGCCGCTACCGGCGGGGCGACGAGCAGGTGCGTGGCCAGATCCTCTGGATCGTGCTCGCCGTCCTGGCCATGCTGGTGATCAACCTCGAACGCGCCCTCACGGGTCGAGGTCCGGAGCTGCTGCTGCTCAGCTTCGTCTGCGTACCGGTGGCCATCGCCGTGGCCATCGTGCGCCACCAGCTGCTCGACATCCGGCTGGTCGTGTCCCGGACCGTCCTCTACGGGGTGCTGATCGCCGTCGTCCTGCTGGCGTACGTGGGTCTGGTGGCGCTCGCCGCCGTGCTGCTGCCCACGGACCTGGCCACGTGGGGACCGGTGACCTCGGCGATCGTGGTGGCCCTGGCGCTGAACCCCGTCCGGACCGGCCTGCAGCGGCTGGTCACCCGGCTCTTCTACGGTCGCCGGGCCGAGCCGGCCGCGGCGGCCGCCCTGATCGGTCGAGGGCTCGAGCAGGTCGACGACCTCGAGCAGGTGCTGGAGACGGCGCGCGCGGCCCTGCGGCTGCCGGGGCTGGCCGTCCTCGACCCTGAGGGCGTCCCGATCGCCGTGACCGGGACCGCCACCGGGTCCGACCGACCGACCGCCGCGATCCCGCTCCGGAGCCGTGATCAGCTGCTCGGCCGGCTGGAGGTGGCCCTGCGGACCGGTGAGTCCCGGCTGCACCGGGCCGACGCGGACGCCTTGACGTTGCTGGTCGGACCCCTGACCCTGCTGCTGCGCGAGCAGGCGCTGGCCCAGGCGCTGCGCGATGCGCGGACGCAGGTGATCCAGGCCCGCGAGAGCGAGCGCTCGGTCCTGCACCGCGACCTGCACGACGGGCTCGGGCCGACGCTCACCAATGCCGCGCTGCGCGCTGACGCCGCTGCGAACCGGCTCCCGAACGACCCTCTGGCGGCCGCCGCCCTCCTGGCCCAGACCCGGCAGGGGATCCGTGAGGCCCTGTCCGACGTGCGCCGGGTGGTCTACGGGCTCCGCCCGCTGGCGCTGGAGGAGCTGGGCCTGGTGGGCGCCATCCGCGAGCAGGCCGGTCGGGCCGGCCGGCTGCCGGTCGAGGTGACCGCGTCCACCGAGCTCGGCCGGCTCAGCCCGGCGCTCGAGCTGGCCGTCTACCGGATCGCCACCGAGGCCATCACCAACGCCCAGCGGCATTCCACCGGGACCGAGGTCGGGGTCTGGTTGGCCGCGGAGCCGGAGGGGTGGGAGCTGGTGGTGCAGGACGACGGCTCGCCGCCCTCCGACTTCGTGCCGGGTGTCGGGTTGCGCTCCATCCAGGAGCGGGCCGAGGAGCTGGGCGGGCGGAGCGAGATCCGGCCCGGCCCGGACGGTTGGCGGGTGCGGGCCTGGATCCCAGCGGGCTGACCCCGGACGCTCAGGAGTCGAAGGCCTGGCGGACGAGCTGGAGGGTCTCGGTGGGGTCGAGCCCGAGAGCCCGCATCCGCTGCACGAAGTCCGTCGCCGAGCGGCGGGCGTCCTCACCCACGTCGACCGAGGGCTCGGCCACCACCGTGCCCCGTCGCCCGGCCGTCCGGACCCGGCCGGCCTGCTCCAGCTCGCGGTAGGTCCGGGCCACCGTGTTCGGGGCGAGACCCAGGTCGGCGGCCAGTCGCCGCACCGTCGGCAGCTGGGTGCCCACCGGCAGCTCACCGCTCTCGATCTGGTCGAGCAGCTGGACCCGTAGCTGCTCGAAGGGCGGCACCGCCGACGAGGTGTCGATGACCAGCATCAGGCGTGCGCGTGCGCGTGGGCGTCGCGGGCCGCGCGGCGGACCCCGTGGTGGACCGCACTGTGAGGTTCGGCGTCGAGCGCGATCTGCGCGAGGAGCATCAGGGCCAGCGACACCACCAGGTACGCCAGGATCGGACCGAGCCCCAGCGTGTCGTCGGCGTCGATGGCCAGCCAGGTGACGAGCTGCGTCGTGAAGACACCGATCGCCGCCGGCAGGCCACAGATCCGGCGCGCGCGCTCACCCCGCAGTGCGGACCGCCAGAAGAGTGCCAGCGGATCCGCGCTCGACAGAGGCTGGGCGAGCAGCCGGCGGGCGGCCCACTCCGAGATCGACCACACGGCCAGGACCCCGGCGACCACGCCAACCGTGCCGACCAGACGTCTGGGATCTGATGTGCCGCCCGCCGTCAGGCTGTAGGCCGCCACGGCACCGGCGATGGTCAGCAGCTGCTGGGCCCGCATGAGGAACAGACCCAGGGGTGCGACGTAGTCGGTCAGCCGCACGGCCCGTGAGCCGGCCACGCGAACGGGACCCCTGGTCTCCACGACGGCGGTGGCCAACCCGCTGATGCCTTCGCCGGCGAAGATCAGCGGGATCAGCAGGAGACCGAGCAGGGGCATGACGGTGGGATCCAGCCGGTCGTCCATCTCGAGCCTGCTGACGACGAGGATGACCAGGGCGAGACTGACGAGCGCCCCGATCATCCCGCCCAGGCGGTGTCGCCAACGCGAGCGCTCGACCTCGTCTCGCAGGGGCGGCGTGAGTGGAACGCGTTGCTCGCGGATCCACGTCGCGCTCAGTCGACGGCGGGACCCCGGGAGCAGAAGGCCGATCAGCATCCCCAGTCCAACCAGGAGGACGACCGAGAACATCACGGTCTGCACGCTCATCCCGACCCCCGTTGACTCAACTTTGTATCAATGTAGCAATACGAAGAGTCGCTGCCAAGAGCGTGGGGATGGAGTGAACGGAAGCCGGCCCCGGCTCGGGCTGCAGTGACGGTGGGGAGTGCGTCAGCGGCGGCGCAGCCCCACCACCACCGGGTCGTGGTCGGAGGACCGCTTCGCATCCGGGGAGTAGTAGTCGTCGGCCGTGGTGCGATACGTCGAGTACTCCAGGGCCGGTGACTCGCCGGCGTTGATGTTCCAGAGGTCCGCGCGCGTCAGCCGCGAGCGGGCGGCGGGGTTGAGCAGCACGTGGTCCAGGGAACCGGCCAGCCCGCTGAACGAGTACGACCACTCGTCCGCCGGGGCGGCGTTGTCGTAGCCGGCGGCGTACAGGACCTGCAGCGGGTCCTCCTGGCCGTAGGAGTTGAAGTCGCCGACCAGGGCCACCGACTGCACGCCCTCCGAGCGCTGCACCCCCGGCACCCAGTCGCGCAGCGCCTGCGCCTGGCGGACCCGGTCGCCGTTGTAAGCGCCCTGACCGTCGCCGCGATCGACGTTGTCACCGGTGGCTCCGTCGGCACCCTTGGACTTGAGGTGGTTGACCACCACCAGCGTCGGGTCCCCGCCCGACCACGGCGTGAACGACGCGGCGATCGGAGTCCGCGCGTTGGCGAACGCCCCGCCCTCGCCAGCGGCGGACCCCAGGGCCCGGGCCGGACCGTCCGACCGGACCCAGCGCGGCTGGTAGATCAGTGCGTTGGTGATCACGTCCTGGTCCGCTGTGGCCGGCAGCTCGGTGGAGGAGGGGACGTACGCCCACTTCCGGAACCCGGCCGCCCGGTTGAGGGCGCCGACCAACGACGCCAGCGCCTCGTCCGGCTGCTCACCCAGCACCACCGAGTTCTCGATCTCCATCAACCCCACGACGTCGGCGTCGAGGGTGTTCAGCGCGGTGACGATCTTGGTCTGCTGTCGCTGCAGGTCGGCGGCGTCCCAGGCGCCCCGCACGTCGCAGTCGAAGGTCACGTTGAAGGTATCGTCGGTGGACAGGTTGCCGCCCGCACAACGGCTCCGTCCGCTGCCGGTGGTGGTGAAGTAGTTGAGCACGTTGAACGAGGCGACCGACAGCGCGCCGCCCACCCGTGGCACCCGGTCGTCGGCCACGGCGCGCACGGTGGCCGGCTCCGCCCCGGCCACCGTCGGCGTGGTCGGGTTGAACTTCCAGGCGCTGTTGCGCCAGTCCACGATCACCGGCTCGGTCAGTCGGAGACGGTCGCCGACAGCGACGTCGACGCCCACCGACAGGTACGGCAGCGGCCGGCCGGGGAGGGTGGCGGTGCGCGCGTAGCCGCGGTTGGAGCCGTCGTCCAGGTTGACCCGGACGGCGAGGTTCCGCGCCGCCTGCGCCGCGGCCGGGGACGTGCCCGGTCGGGCCACCTCGGTCGGCTGCAGGGGCAGCTCCGCGCTGGTCAGACCGAGCTCGCCGAAACGCAGCAGCGGGAAGGTGTCGGCGACGGTGAAGCGCTCGTCGCTGGCATAGAGCATCGACTCGAGGTTCTCCCGCTGCGTCACCGTCGACGTCCAGGACAGCCCGGTCAGCGGGCGGACGGCCGGGACGGAGCCGGTCACCGTGGTGATGGTCACCGCGCCGGCGATCTGGGTCAGCCCGGAGAACTCCCCAGCGGTCCCGGTCACGCTGACGGCGTCCCCGACCTTCACCGAGAACGGGGTGTTGTTCATGAACACGAACACCGCGTCGGAGGGCCGACTCAGGTCCCGGCCGGCGCCGCCGGTGCCCGCGGTCTGGATGACGAAGCCCCGCAGCTCGGCGGTCGAGCCCTGACCGTAGACCGCTGTCACCCGCGAGGGGGTGGTGGTGACCACCTGGCCGGCCCGGGGGGTGGTCGCGCCGGTCCCCTGGATGTCGGCGATCGGGATCGGGTCGGCGGCGTGCGCGACCTGCGGCACGGCCACCAGACCCGCCGTCAGCAGGCCGAACCCGGCGGCGTACGCGGTCAGTCGTCGGAGCCTCATCGCAGCAGCATCGCCGACGCCACCGACAGTTGGGAAGGAGCTCAGGTGAAGAGGGGCTGAAGACCGAACGAATCCTCCAGGTCCCGCATCGCCTGGTCGTCGGGCCGACCGGTCACCTTGGCGGCCGCCGCCAGCACCGACGGCAGGATCGTGAGGTCGCCGACGGTGTGGAGGAACAGGCCCTCGCGGCCGAGCACCCAGGCCACGGCGGTGTCGATCGCCGCGGGGTCGCGGAGCGGCTCGTACCAGGTGCTGGCCGTCTGCTCGCGGTCACCCCACGGTGCCCGGGTGATCGACTTGATGGTCTGGACGGCCACCTCGCGCTCGGCGCACACAGCGACCAGCGCCTCGAAGTCGTCGAGGTAGGCGGTGTTGTGGGACATCGCGAAGTTGTAGGGGAGCAGCACCGAGTCGAACGGGAAGCGCTCCAGGGCCCGCCGGTGCTGCGCGGCCACCGTCACGCCGTGACCGGTCACCCCGATGTGGCTGACCAGACCCTGCTCCTTGGCCTCGACGACCGCCTCCAGGGCGCCACCGGGTGCGAAGGCGGTGTCCCACTCGTCGGGGTCGACCAGGTTGTGCAGCTGGATCAGGTCGAGGTGGTCGGTCCGCAGCCGCTCCAGCGACTCGCCGATCTCCCGCTTCGCCCCCTCCTTGGTCCGCTCACCGGTCTTGGTGGCCAGGAAGAAGGTGTCGCGGTGGGTCTCCATCCAGGGTCCGAGCCGGAGCTCGGCGTCACCGTACGAACGGGCCGTGTCGATGTGGTTGATCCCGTAGGACAGGACCAGCTCCATCGTCTGGTCGGCCTGCTCCTGGGTCACGTCCCCCAAGGAGGCCGCGCCGAACAGGACGCGCGTGCTGACGTGGCCGGTGCGACCGAAGGGCTGGGTGGGGATGGCGGAGGTCATGCCGCCATTCTGCACCCAGCGTCGCACCGCCTGCCGGGCCGGCGGGGAGCCCGGCGGACGGCTCGAGTGCCGGCTCGCTCGGAGTGGACGTCACCGTTCGGGGATTCAGCGCGCGGTGACGTAGACCAGCGCCAGAGCCGCTCCGCCGGTGGTCACCAGGGCGAGCAGCAGAAGCAGACCTGCTCCCGGTGGGGAGGCGTGGTGGAGGAGGGCTTCGGTCGTCCGGCTGCTGCGGCGGCGAGCGGACACCCAGAGACCCGCGGCCAGGATCAGCCCGGCGACAGCGGCGGTCAGGCCCGCTGTTCCGAGCGTTGCCGGGAGGAGCCGGAGAGCGACGAGGGCTCCGACGGCGACGGTCAAGACGGTGCGACGCCACGCGAGCTCGGTGCGCTCC
>JBMDXL010000977.1:0-2748 GCA_048594465.1 Microlunatus sp.
GTTCACGTACGCGACCGTGGGCTTGCCCTGGTCGATCGGGGTGACCACCAGCCGGGCGCCGACGACGTTGATCTCGGCGATGTCGCGCCAGCTGAACGTCGTGCGACGGCGACCGGAGACCAGGGTCAGGGTGTCGCGGGCCACCAGCAGCGTGGTCTGGAACCGCTGGGTGAGCACGGTCGCGGCGAGCGCCAGCAGCACCGCCAGGCCGGCCAGCACTATCCCGATCACGCCGAGCGCCAGCGGCCAACCGGACTGCCAGCCCACGATCAGCACCGCACCGACGATCGAGCCGACGGCCGCCAGCAGGTACGCCCGCAGCGGTGGGGTGGCCCGCAGCACGAAGCGCTGATGGTCCTCGGGGCGGAGCGCCGGGTTGCTCACCTGGTGTGTCCTCGCGTCGTCGTCGTCGGTTGGGTCCGGGTCGTCGGTCGGTGTCCGTCGTGGACGGCGGCGGCGAGGGTGGGATTCGAACCCACGGAACGGTGTTGAGCCGCTCGGCCGCTTTCAAGGCGGCTGCACTAGTCCACTATGCGACCTCGCCCGAGATCGCCGTCATCCTAGTGGGCTCCGCGAGCCGGTCCACCGGCCGACCTCGACGCTGACAGGTGCGTACGGGCTGCTTCCCACCCGCCCGCAGCAGCCCGTGGATACCAGTGGAGGCCGTAGGCCCGGCCGGACGCGGCAGCCCTGATCGGCCGGCCCCGTGTGGCACGCTGGCGGACATGCAGGCTGTCACCGTCCCCGAGCCCGGCGGGCCCGACCGGCTCGTCCTGACCGACCGGGCCGTGCCCGAACCGCGCACCGGCGAGGCCCTGATCCGGGTGGTCGCCGCCGGGATCAACCGCGCCGACCTGCTCCAGCGCCAGGGCCACTACCCCCCGCCCCCGGGGGCCGACGACGTGCTCGGGATGGAGTGCTCCGGCTACGTGGCCGCGCTCGGTCCCGACACCGCCGACGGCCGCTGGACGGTGGGCGATCCCTGCCTGGCCCTGCTGGCCTCCGGCGGTTACGCCGAGCACGTCGTGGTCCCGGTCGGGCAGCTGCTGACGGTGCCGGACGGCGTCGACCTGGTCACCGCGGCCGGTCTGGTCGAGGTGGCAGCGACGGTGGTCTCGAACTTCGACGTCGCCGAGGTGGGCGCCCGCGACGTGGTGCTCATCCACGGAGGCGCGGGCGGGATCGGCTCGATGGCGGTGCAGTACGCCAAGGCGCTCGGCGCCACCGTGGCGGCCACCGCCGGCAGTCCGGACAAGCTGGCCTACTGCCGCTCGATCGGGGCCGATCTGGCCATCTCCTACCGCCACGACTGGATCACGGGAGTCCGCGAGCTGTCCGGCCGACGGGGCGTCGACGTCATCCTGGACGTGATGGGCGCGACCTACCTGGCCGAGCACGTCGGGCTGCTGGCCACCGGCGGCCGCCTGGTGGTGATCGGGCTGCAGGGGGGACGGCAGGGCACCCTCGACCTCGGACGGCTGCTGACCGTCCGCGGTCGGATCATCGCCACCACTCTCCGCAGCCGGCCGGTGGCGGAGAAGTCGGCCATCTGCCGCCGGGTCGAGGAGGCCGTCTGGCCGCTCGTCGCCAACGGCTCGATCGCCCCGGCCCCGCAGTCCCGGTTCCCGCTGACCGAGGTCACGGCCGCGCACACCCACCTGGAGTCCGGCGACAACCTGGGCAAGGTCGTCCTCACCGTGAGCAAGCCGTGACCACTCCCGTACGGGTCGGGGTGGTCGGCTTCGGGCTGCGGGCGTCCCTGGCCCGGGAGGTGGTCGCCTCCGGGCTCGGCGAGGTGACGGCCGTCTTCGACCCGAGCGAACGGGGGCGCCGGGACGCGCAGAGCGCCCTGGGCGCCTCGGTGCGGCTGCCGGGATCGCTGCCGGAGCTGCTGGGGTCCGGGGTCGAGGCCGTGCTGGTGCTGAGCCCCGACGACACCCACCACGACGTGGCCGTCGCCGCCCTCGAGGCCGGGGTGCCGGTGTTCGGCGAGAAGCCGCTGGCCACCACCATCGCCGACTGCGACGACCTGCTGGCCACCGCCCACCGGACCCGGACCCGGCTCTACGTCGGCCACAACATGCGGCACATGCCGGTGGTCCGGCAGCTGCGCGAGGTCATCACCAGCGGCCGGATCGGCCAGGTCCGGTCCGTGTGGTGCCGCCACTTCGTCGGGCACGGCGGCGACTTCTACTTCCGCGACTGGCACGCCGACCGGCGGCGCTCGACCGGGCTGCTGCTGCAGAAGGGCGCCCACGACCTGGACGTCATCCACTGGCTGGCCGGCGGCTACACCCGCCGCACCTCGGCGATGGGCCGGCTGGCCGTCTACGGCGACATCGCCAGCCGCCGGGAGCCGGGTGAGGCCCGGATGACCGACTGGCACGACCCCACCGGCTGGCCACCGGCCGCGCTGACCGGGCTGAACCCGACGGTGGACGTCGAGGACCTGTCGCTGCTGACCATGGCGCTGGACAACGGGGTGCTGGCCTCGTACGCGCAGTGCCACTTCACCCCGGACTACTGGCGCAGCTACACCGTGATCGGGGACGCCGGCCGGGTGGAGAACCTCGGCGACGGCCCCGGCGGGCGGGTCGCGATCTGGGACCGCCGGCACCCCAGCTGGGCGCGACCGGACGCCGAGATCGAGATCGAGGGCACCCCGGAGGGACACGGGGGCGCCGACGCGGTGATGATCGCGGAGTTCCTCCGCTTCGTCCGCACCGGCGAGCCGACCGAGACCTCCCC
>JBMDXL010000978.1:0-2948 GCA_048594465.1 Microlunatus sp.
AATGGCGTGCCCACAACGATGCCGGACGTGTCGGCGACGCCCGGACCGCCGCCTCGGGGTCAGCTGCGAGGGGGTGCGGTGCTGGATCGCACGACCAGCCGGTGCGGCATCACCACGCGGTTGATGGGCCGCGTGGGGTCAGCGATCCGGGCGTCCAGCAGGTCCAGCACGGTGGCCACGTACGCCGACTTGTCGAAGTCGATGGTGGTCAGCGGCGGGACGGCGAACGCGCCGTCGGCGACGTTGTCGTAGCCGACCACCGAGACGTCGTCCGGCACCCGGAGACCCCGGGTCCACAGGGCGCTGAGCACGCCGATGGCGATCGAGTCGGTCATGCAGACGAAGGCTTCCGGCAGGTCGTGCCCGTCGAGGTAGCTGTTGAGCGCGGCGTACGACCCGGCCGGATACCACTCGGTGTCCAGGATCTCCAGCGCCGCCTGTCGCCGGATCCCGGCGCCGCGCAGCGCGGCCCGGTAGCCCTTCAGCCGCAGTCGGGAGGTCTCCGACCCCATCAGACCCATGACGGCGATCCGCCGGTGCCCGAGGTCGATCAGGTGCTCGGTCAGGTCGCGGACGGCGGCCACGTTGTCCACCCAGACGTGATCGCCGACGTCCTGGTCGACCTCACCGATGAAGACGGTGGGAGGCAGCGACAGACCGGGCTGCACGCTCACGTTCTGCAGCATCACCGGATTGAGCACCAGTCCGTCGATCAGGTGGGCCCGCGCCTTGAAGATCAGGTTGAGCTCCCGCTCTCCGCTGCCGGCCGTCTCCTCGATCTGCACGCCCAGCCCTCGCTCCCGGGCCTGGGTGACCACGTGGTGGGCCATCTCCGCCGAGTACGGCGTGCTCAGATCCGGCAGGGCGAGGGCGATCAGCCCGCTGCGACCGTTCCGCAGCGCCCGGGCCGACAGGTTCGGCACGTAGTCCAGCTCGAGCATCGCCGCCTCGACCCGGGCCCGCATCGTGTCGCTCACCGGGGTGGTGCCGTTGACCACGTTGGAGACGGTCTTCGGCGACACCTGGGCGAGGCGGGCAACGTCCTTGACGGTTGCGCGCATGTCGCGGACGCTATCAGCGAATGCGGACCGCGTCCTCGGGTTTCACCGACGGGCCGACGCGACCAGCGAGGGGGCCGGATGACGAGGTCGACACGTCGCGAGCTGATCACCACGATGATCATGGTCGGGGCGGCGGGCGCCGCGTGTGCGCCGTTGCCCGCTCCCACTCAGGCAGGAGGATCCGTGCCGTTCACGAACCCGGTGATCGACAGCAACGTGCCCGATCCGATGATCATCGCCGACGACGACGGGGGCTGGTGGGTCTTCGCCACCAACGGCAACGGGGCCAACATCCAGACGCTGCGCAGCACCGATCTGATCACCTGGGAGCCGATGCCCGACGCGCTGCCCGTGCTGCCGGCCTGGACCCGGGGCGGCGACGTCTGGGCGCCGGAGGTGACCCGCGGCCCCGACGGTCGCTGGTTGATGTACTACACCACCCCGGCGCCGGCCGAGGCGGGCGACATCCAGTCGATCGGGGTGGCGGTGGCCGAGCAACCCGGCGGCCCGTACGTCGACTCCTCCGCCGCACCGCTGGTCTGCGAGACCGAGGACGGCGGCTCGATCGACGCCCACCCCTACCTGGCGCCGGACGGAAAGCGGTACCTGTACTGGAAGAACGACGGCAACCGGATCGGCGTCGACACCTGGATCTCGGTCCAGGAGCTCGACGCGACCGGCACGCGACTGGTCGGGAAGCCCACTCGGCTGATCACGCAGGACCAGCCCTGGGAGGGCCGTCTGGTCGAGGCGCCGTACGTGGTGGAGGTGGACGGGACCTTCTGGCTGTTCTACTCCGCCAACGCCTACGACTCCGCCGACTACGCCGTCGGGGTGGCCCGGGCGGACGCCCCGACCGGCCCGTTCACCAAGCAGCCGGACCCGGTCCTGGTCAGCAACGAGGTGGCCGCCGGTCCCGGGCACTGCGCGCTGGTCAGCGTCGGCGACCGCACCTGGATGGTGTTCCACGCCTGGCCGCCCGAGGACGTCGGCTCGTCGGTCCCGGGTCGGACCATGTGGCTGACCGAGGTGCGGCTGAGCGCCGACGAGGTCGAGGTGACCCCGCCGACGACGCCCTACCCCACCCGGCCGCTCGACTGCGGGGCCGGGGCGCCGGGGTCAGCCGAGCTTGGTCAGGATCAGCTCGCGCACCTTCGCCGCGTCGGCCTGACCGCGCATCTGCTTCATCACGGCCCCGATCAGCGCGCCCGCGGCCGGGACGTGGCCGCCCCGGATTTTGTCGGCCACGTCCGGGTTCGCGGCGATCGCCGCGTCGACCGCCGCACCCAGGGCACCGTCGTCGGAGACCACCGCGAGGTTGCGGGAGGCGACGACCTCGGCCGGCGAGCCCTCACCGGCGAGCACGCCCTCGATCACCTGACGGGCCAGCTTGTCGTTGATCGTCCCGCCCTCGATCAGCGCCTGCACCTCGGCCACCTGGGCCGGGGTGATCGGCGCGTCGGCGAGCTCGGACCCGGCGTCGTTGGCGTGCCGGGAGATCTCGGTCAACCACCACTTGCGGGCGCTCTGCGGCGAGGCCCCGGCCGCGACCGTCGCGTCGATCAGGTCGACCGCACCGGCGCTGACCACGTCCCGCATCTCCATCTCGGAGAAGCCCCACTCCGCGCTGATCCGCCGGAGCCGCTCGGCGGGCGGCTCGGGCAGCGTGGCCCGCAGCTGCTCGACCCACTCCCGGCTCGGCGCCACCGGCACCAGGTCAGGCTCGGGGAAGTAGCGGTAGTCCTCGGCGGACTCCTTGGTCCGACCCGTGGTGGTCCCCCCGGTGTCCTCGTGCCTGTGCCGGGTCTCCAGGGTGATCTCCCCGCCGCCGTCCAGCACGGCGGCCTGCCGGGTGATCTCGTAGCGGATGGCCCGCTCGACGCTGCG
>JBMDXL010000979.1:0-2259 GCA_048594465.1 Microlunatus sp.
GACGCAGTCCGCCGAGCCGACGCAGTCCGCCGAGCCGACGCCGTCCGCCGAGCCGACGCGGGCCTCGGAGTCGACCGACAGCCCGTCGTCGACGGACGCGGACGGCGACAAGCGGGCCTGACCGTCAGGCCGGCTGCACCGCCGGTTCACCGCCGGCGGGGGGTCACTCCCACTCGATGGTGCCCGGCGGCTTGCTGGTGATGTCGACCACCACCCGGTTGACCTCGCGGACCTGGTTGGTGATCCGGGTGCTGATCCGCTCCAGCAGCTCGTAGGGCAGCCGGCCCCAGTCGGCGGTCATGGCGTCCTCGCTCGTCACCGGGCGCAGCACGATCGGGTGACCGTACGTGCGGCCGTCGCCCTGCACCCCGACGGAGCGGACGTCGGCCAGCAGCACGACCGGGAACTGCCAGATGTCACGGTCCAGGCCCGCCGCGGTGAGCTCCTCGCGGGCGATCGCGTCGGCCTCCCGGAGGATCTCCAACCGGTCCCGGGTCACCTCGCCGATGATGCGGATGGCCAGCCCCGGGCCGGGGAAAGGCTGCCGCCAGACCATGGCGGCCGGCAGCCCGAGCTGCTCGCCCACGGCGCGAACCTCGTCCTTGAACAGGGTCCGGAGCGGCTCGACCAGGCCGAACCGCAGGTCGTCGGGCAGACCGCCGACGTTGTGGTGGCTCTTGATGTTGGCCGCACCCTCGCCGCCGCCGGACTCGACCACGTCGGGGTAGAGCGTGCCCTGGACCAGCCAGTCGACGGCGCCGGACTCCCCCACGATCTCCCGCGCAGCCCGCTCGAAGGAGCGGATGAACTCCCGGCCGATGATCTTGCGCTTGGTCTCGGGGTCGGTCACCCCGGCCAGGGCGTCCAGGAACTCCTCCGTGGCGTCCACGACCTTGAGGGCGACGCCAGTGGTGGCCACGAAGTCCCGCTCCACCTGCTCGGCCTCACCCTGGCGGAGCAGACCGTGGTCGACGAAGACGCAGGTCAGCTGGCTGCCGACCGCCTTCTGCACCAGCGCGGCGGCCACCGCTGAGTCCACACCGCCGGACAGCCCGCAGATGACGTGCGCGTCCCCCACCTGCTCGCGGATCACGGCCACCGAGTCGTCGACGATGTTGGCGGCGGTCCAGTCGGGGCGGCAGCCGGCGATGCCGTACAGGAACCGTTCCAGCACCTGCTGACCGGCCTGGGAGTGCAGCACCTCGGGGTGCCACTGGACCCCGGCCAGACCGGCGGCCACGTTCTCGAACGCGGCGATCGGAGCGCCGGCGGTGCTGGCCAGGGCGGTGAAGCCGTCCGGGGACGCGGCCACCGAGTCCCCGTGGCTCATCCACACGTCCAGCCGCTCGGGCATACCGGCCAGCAGCGTGCCGCCGGCGGCCACCGTGGCCTGGGTGCGGCCGAACTCGCTGATGCCGGTCCGCGCGACGTCACCGCCGAGGGCGCGGGCCATCGCCTGGAAGCCGTAGCAGATGCCGAAGGCCGGCAGCCCGAGTCCGAACAGCTCGGGATCGACCTGGGGGGCCCCGTCGGCGTACACCGACTGCGGTCCGCCGGACAGGATGATCGCCTTCGGTCGCTTGGCCGCGATCTCGGCCACGCTCGCCGTGTGCGGCATGATCTCGGAGTAGACCCGCGCCTCCCGGACCCGACGGGCGATCAGCTGGGCGTACTGGGCGCCGAAGTCGATCACCACCACCAGGTCGTGTCGACGCTCCATCTCCGCCTCGGTCACCGCTGTCGTCCCTTCGCCTGCCCGATGAGGGGCCTGAGTCTAGGCCAGCCCGCCGACCGAGCCGCACGCCGAGCGTTGGGCGGTGATGGTTGGATGGGGGCCGAGCGCAGCTCTTACTACGTAAAGGAGATCCATGGCGGACATGGCGAAGTTGGCATACCGGCCGGTCGGCCTGGCGGTGAGCCTCGGCTCCGCCGCCATCGCGGGCCGGGTGGTCGGACTGATCTGGAAGAAGCTGTCCGACGAGGACGAGATCCCCGACGCGCTGGACGCGCAGTACACGGTGGGCAAGGTGCTGGCCGCGGCGTTGATCCAGGCGGGCGTGTTCGCGATCGTCCAGGTGCTGGTCAACCGGGGCGGGGCCAAGGTGTTCGAGCGGATCACCGGGTCCTGGCCGGGCAACTGACGCACGACACCGAAGGCACGGCACAGCGTCCTGAGACAGCTCCGGCCCCTGATCGGCGGCACCGGTGCCGGCGCTGCGGCGTGTCAGGGCTGCTGCGTGTCTGGGGACTCGCCTCAGC
>JBMDXL010000098.1:0-7642 GCA_048594465.1 Microlunatus sp.
CGCTGATGGACGCGATGGCGGAGCAATTGGCCGTTGACACGATGCGGGGGAGCTCCCGGCTGCTGCCTGGGATCTTCCGGACAGCGGTCTTCGAGGGGCACCACACCGTGCTCGCCCGCTCCCTGCGGCTGGCCTTCCGCCGACGGTCCTGAACCGGTCTGTCAGCCCCGGACGGCGGCGGCCAGCGCGTCGGCCCGGTCCGTCTTCTCCCAGCTCAGTTCGGGCAGGTCGCGCCCGAAGTGCCCGTACGCCGCGGTCTGGGCGTAGATCGGCCGCTTCAGGTCGAGGTCGGCGATGATGGCGGCCGGACGCAGGTCGAAGGTGGCCAGCACGGCCTCCTGGATCTGGGTGACCGGCACCTGCTCGCTGCCGAAGCACTCGACGTAGAAGCCGACCGGGTGCGCCTTGCCGATCGCGTACGCGACCTGCACCTCGCAGCGCCCGGCCAGACCGGCGGCCACCACGTTCTTGGCCACCCAGCGCATCGCGTACGCCGCGGAGCGGTCGACCTTCGACGGGTCCTTGCCGGAGAAGGCACCGCCGCCGTGGCGGGCCATGCCGCCGTAGGTGTCGACGATGATCTTGCGGCCGGTCAGACCGGCGTCGCCCATCGGACCGCCGATCTCGAACCGCCCGGTCGGGTTGACCAGCAGCCGGTGGTCGGAGCTGTGCAGCTCGAAGCGGTCGAGGACCGGCTCCACCACGTGCTTGCGGATGTCGGGGGTCAGCAGGTTGACCAGGTCGATGTCGGCGGCGTGCTGGGTGGACAGCACCACCGTGTCCAACCGGACGGCGCGCTCCCCGTCGTACTCGACGGTGACCTGGGTCTTGCCGTCGGGCCGCAGGTACGGGATGGTCCCGTCCTTGCGGGCGGCCGCGAGCTGCTCGGCCAGCCGGTGGGCCAGGTCGATCGGGAGCGGCATCAGGCTCGCGGTCTCGTCGCAGGCGTAGCCGAACATCAGGCCCTGGTCGCCGGCACCCTGGTGGTCGTCGGCGTCCTTGGACTCACCCGCGCGGTTCTCGCAGGCGTCGTCGACTCCCTGGGCGATGTCGGGCGACTGCTGGCCGATGGCGATCGAGACCCCGCAGGAGGCGCCGTCGAACCCCTTGGTCGAGGAGTCGTAGCCGATGTCCAGGATCCGCCGCCGGACGATCGAGGGGATCTCCGCGTACGCCTCGGTGGTGACCTCGCCCGCCACCACGACGAGCCCGGTGGTGACCAGGGTCTCGACCGCGACGCGGCTGTCCGGGTCCTGTCGCAACAGCTCATCCAGCACCGAGTCGCTGATCTGGTCGGCGATCTTGTCAGGGTGACCCTCGGTGACCGACTCGGAGGTGAACAGACGTCCTGCCATGGTTGTGCCCCTGTGTGCTCGGGTATCTGGCTGTGTGCTCGGGTATCTGGCTGTGTTCTCGGATGTGGCTGTGATCGCGGGGATCCGGCCGCCGGGCCTGTCGCACCGGCTCGGTCAGAACCTACCGGGAGGAGCGTCGGACCAGACCCGCGTCCCAGATCAGGTGGGCCAGGAAGTCTTTGCTGCCCGCGTACGGCCCGTCGGCGCCGTCGGCGGTGAGCAGCACGATCTCGTTGTCGGGTCGGCCGAACGCCTTGTGCTCGCCGACCTCGTTGAGGACCAGCACATCGCACCCCTTGCGGGCCAGCTTGGCCCGACCCAGCTCCAGCAGCGAGCGGTCCGGAGTCGGCGTCTCGGCGGCGAAGCCGATCAGCACCTGCCCGGCCTCGGACCGGGAGCGGACCAGGGAGGCCAGCACGTCGGTGGTCTGCACCAGGTCGACGTGCAGCCCGCCGTCGCCGGCCTTCTTGATCTTGGTGTCGCTGCGGGTCGCCGGCGTGAAGTCGGCCGGGGCGGCCGCCATCACCACCAGGTCCGCGTCCGCGGCCCGCTCGGCCATCGCGGCGGCGAGGTCGGCGGTCGAGGTGACCGGGTGCACGGTGGTGCCCGGCGGGGCCGGCAGGTCGACGTTGGCGGCCACCAGGTCCACCTCGGCACCGCGCAGCACGGCGGCCCGGGCCAGCGCCCAGCCCATCAGCCCGGACGACCGGTTGCCCAGGAAGCGGACCGGATCGAGGTGCTCCCGGGTGCCACCGGCGCTGACCACGACCCGCAGCCCGGCCAGGTCCTGTTCGGCGGCGCGCGGGGCGATGGACGGGTCGGTGAGCACGCTGGTCGCGACCGCCGCCAGCTCGGCCGGATCGGGCAGCCGTCCGGGTCCGGAGTCAGGTCCGGTCAGTCGCCCCGAGTCGGGATCGACCACCACGCAGCCCCGCGACCGCAGGGTGGCCACGTTGGCCTGCGTGGCCGCGTGCAGCCACATCTCGGTGTGCATCGCCGGGGCGAACACCACAGGGGCGTGTGCGGTCAGCAGGGTGGAGGTGAGCAGGTCATCGGCCCGGCCGGAGGCGGCCCGGGCCCGCCCGTCCGCGGTGGCCGGCGCGACGATCACCAGGTCGGTGTGCTGGCCAAGCCGGACGTGCGGCACCTGGTGCACGTCGTCGAAGACCGACGTGTGAACGGGTTTGCCGGACAGCGCCGCCCAGGTGGCGGCGCCGACGAACTCCAGCGCGGCCGCGGTCGGGATCACGGTCACGTCGTGACCTTCGGCCTGCAGCCGCCGGAGCAGCTCGCAGGCCTTGTACGCCGCGATCCCGCCGGCGACACCGAGGATGACGCGGCTCATCGCGGTGGGTGTGGAACCGGTCAGGCGGGGTTGTCGTAGGTCGGGGTCTCGGCGACCGGCTGCTCGGTCTCCTCGAGGTTCTCATCGATGCAGGCGAGGACACCGGCGTTGATCTCGCGCATGGCGATCGACAGCGGCTTCTCCTGGACACCGGTCTCCACCAGCGGGCCGACGTGGTCGAGCAGACCCTCGCCCAGCTGGGAGTAGTACGCGTTGATCTGGCGCGCCCGCTTGGCCGCGAACAGGACCAGACGGTACTTGGAGTCGGAGTGGGTGAGCAGCTCGTCGATCGGGGGGTTGGTGATCCCCTCGGCAACCACGTGTGCAGACAAGTGTGAACCTTCGGCTTGGGAGTGCAGTGAGTCTGCGGGTGTCTCGTGGGCACGCCGGAGCGCGTCCGCAGGACTACAGACCCAGCAATGCTACCAAGTCCGCCACGGCCCGGCTGACGTCACGGTTCACCACCGTCGTGTCGAACTCGCTCTCGGCGGCCAGCTCCCGGGTCGCGGTGTCGAGCCGCCGAGCGCGTTCGGACTCGGTCTCGGTGCCCCGACCCACCAACCGGCGGACCAGCTCGTCCCACGACGGCGGGGCCAGGAAGACCAGGTACGCGTCCGGCCAGCGCTCCCGGACCTGCCGCGCCCCCTGCAGGTCGATCTCCAGGACCGCCTCCCGACCGGCCTCGATCGCGGCCAGCACGGGCGCCCGCGGGGTGCCGTACCGGTGACGGCCGTGCACCACGGCCCACTCGAGCAGCTCGTCGTCGGCGACCAGCCGGTCGAACTGCTCCTCGCTGACGAACAGGTAGTGGTCACCGTCCACCTCGCCGGGGCGGGGCGGACGGGTGGTGGCCGAGACGGAGACGAAGATCTCCGGGTGCGCCCGGCGCAGGGCCGTGACCACGGTCCCCTTGCCCACCGCCGTCGGTCCCGAGACCACCGTCAGACCGGGGCGGTGGCGGCGGGGGGTCGCAGCGGCGCTCACGCGTTGCGGGGCGAGAACTCGGTGATCAGGGCGGCGGTCTGGTGCCGACCGAGACCGCGCAACCGGCGGTTGGGGGCGATGTCCAGACGCTCCATCACCCGCTCGGCGCGGACGGTGCCGACCCGGGGCAGCGCCTTGAGCACGTCGACCACCTTGGCGTGGGCGATCACGTCGTCGGTCTCGGCAGTGGCCAGCACCTCGGCGAGGGTGGTCTCACCGGTCCGGAGGCCCTGTTTGACCGCCGCCCGTCGTCGTCGTGCCTCGGTGGCCGCATGCCGGGCCTGCTGCCGCTGCTCGTCGCTCAGCGGGGGAATGGTCACTCTTGTTCCTTCGAAAGCCTGCCGGTAGCCGATCGGGCGCGGAGCGCCGACGACCGGGGTAGCGAACCTACCCCACCGACAGCACGGATCTCATCTGGGCCAGCATTCGCTCGGCCCGCACGCGAATCTGCGCCGGGTCCGGTCCGGCTCCCATCAGCTCTCGGCTGGCCGAGGGCAGGACGTCGGGCAGGGCGTCTCCGAACACCTCGGTGAGCTCGGCCGCCCCGGCGCCCTGGGCGCCGATGCCCGGGGACAGCAGCGAGCCGTGCACCCGACTGAGATCGATCCCGGTCGACCCGATCGTGGCACCGACCACCAGCCCGACGTTGCCGTGCGTGCGACCCTCGTTGGCCGTCGCGGCCGCGTCGACGATCTCCTCGGCCACCCGGCGACCGCTGTCGGTCCGGGCGTGCTGGACCTGACGGCCCTCGGGGTTGGACGTCAGAGCCAGCACGTAGACGCCCCGGTCCTCCCGCTCGGCCAGCGCGATCGTGCCGGCCAGCGCTCCGAAGCCCAGGTACGGGCTGACCGTGATGGCGTCGGCGGCCAGCGGCGCCCCGTCGGCCAGGTAGGCGGCGGCGTACGCGTCCATGGTCGACCCGATGTCCCCGCGCTTGACGTCCAGCAGGGAGAGCGCCCCCGCGTCCCGCAGGTCGGCCAGCACCCGCTCGAGCACGGCGATGCCCGCCGAGCCGTGCAGCTCGAAGAAGGCCGCCTGCGGCTTGAACACCGGCACCAGGTCGCCGAGGGCCTCGACCATCGTGCGGGCACAGCGCTCCAGCCCGCGGGCGTCCACCGGCAGGCCCCACCGGGTCAGCATCGACGGGTGCGGGTCGATCCCCGCGCACAGCGGGCCGCGGGCGGCCACCAGGTCGGCGAGTCGATCTCCGTAACCGGTCACGGGTGCAGCCTCTCGGGTCGGTCGAGTCGTGCGTTGAGATCGCGCACCAGTCCGGGTCCGGCGTAGATGAAGCCGGTGTAGAGCTGGATCAGCCGGGCACCGGCGTCGAGCAGGGCCTGACCGTCGTCGACGGTCATCACCCCACCGACCCCGATCACCGGCAGGGACGTCCGGGCGGCCAGGAAGGCGACCACCTCCCGGGCCCGGACGGTCAGCGGCGCGCCCGACAGTCCCCCGGCCTCCGCCGCCCGGTCGGCCTCGCGCGGGTCGACCCCACCGCGGGCCAGGGTGGTGTTGGTGGCGATCAGTCCCGCTGCCCCCGACCGCTCGACCACGTCCACCGCCTGCTCCAGCGCCTCGTCGGTGAGATCGGGGGCGAGCTTGACGAACACCGGGACCGGGGCCGCGCCGGCGGCCAGCCGGGTGGCCTCGCCGGTCAGGGCGGTGAGCAGGGCGGTCAGGCTGTCGGCGTCCTGGAGCGCCCGCAGACCAGGCGTGTTCGGGCTGGACACGTTCACCGCGACGTAGTCGGCGTACGGGGCCAGCAGCCGCAGCGAGGTGAGGTAGTCCTCGGCCGCCTCGGCCAGCGGCGTCACCTTGGACTTGCCGATCGAAATGCCCAGCGGCATCCCGACCGCGCCGTTCCCGCGGGCGACCCCCGCCGCCGCCAGCCGCCGGGCGAGCGCGTCGGCACCGGCGTTGTTGAAGCCCATCCGGTTGACGATCGCCCGGCTCTCCGGCAGCCGGAACAGCCGCGGACGGTCGTTGCCGGGCTGGGCCAGGGCGGTCACGGTGCCCAGCTCGGCGAAGCCGAAGCCCAGCGACGCCCAGGAGCGGACGGCGACACCGTTCTTGTCCAGTCCGGCGGCGACCCCGACGGACCCGGGGAAGTCGATGCCGGCCACGGTGACCGGCTTCCGCCCGCGGGCCAGCAGGGCCGCGGCCAGCCCGCGCCCGGGTCCGGTGCGCCCCAGCAGGCTCAGACCCGCGAGGGTCTGCTCGTGCACCCGCTCGGCGTCGCCGCCGTACGCCCGGAAGAGCAGCGGACGGACCAGGCGCTGGTAGATCACGCCGTCAGGTCCGTGCCCAGGTCGGTCGACCAGGACTGCAGCGACCGGACCCCGATGTTGCCGGAGCGGATGGCCTCGATCCCCTGCACCGCCGCGGCCAGCCCCTGCACCGTGGTCACGCAGGGCACGTTGCGCAGCACGGCGGCGGTGCGGATCTCGTAGCCGTCGAAGCGGGGCCGACCGTCCGGGCTGAGCCCGTGCGGGGTGTTGAAGATCAGGTCGACCTCGCCGTCCAGGATGGCCTGCACGATGGTCTTCTCCCCGTCCGGACCGGGACCCGCGCTGTGCTTGCGCACCGTGGTCACCGCCACCCCGTGCCTTCGCAGCATCGAGGCCGTGCCGGCGGTGGCCAGCAGCTCGAAGCCGAGGTCGGCCAGCCGCTTGACCGGGAAGATGACGAACCGCTTGTCCCGGTTGGCCACCGAGACGAACACCGTGCCCCGGCTGGGCAACGGACCGAAGGCCGCCACCTGGCTCTTGGCGAACGCGGTCCCGAAGCCCACGTCGATGCCCATCACCTCACCGGTCGACTTCATCTCCGGTCCCAGGATGGTGTCCACCGAGGTGCCGTCGACGGTCCGGAACCGGTTGAACGGCATCACCGCCTCCTTGACCGCGATCGGTCCGGTGTGGGACTCGGTGGCGCCGTCGCCGACCGCGCGGAGCAGACCCTCCTGCCGCAGGGTCGCGATGCTGGACCCGAGCATCACCCGGGCGGCCGCCTTGGCCAGCGGGGTGGCGGTGGCCTTGGAGACGAACGGCACCGTCCGGGAGGCGCGCGGGTTGGCCTCGAGCACGTAGAGGGTGTCACCGGCCAGCGCGTACTGGATGTTGATCAGACCGCGGACCCCGACGCCGTCGGCGATGGCCCGGGTGGAGTGCCGGATCCGGTCGATCACCTCCGCGCCCAGGGTGATCGGCGGCAGCGCGCACGCCGAGTCGCCGGAGTGGATGCCGGCCTCCTCGATGTGCTCCATCACGCCACCGAGGTAGAGCTCGGCGCCGTCGTAGAGGGCGTCGACGTCGATCTCCACCGCGTCGTCCAGGAACTGGTCGACCAGCACCGGGTGCTCCGGGGAGACCTGGGTGGCCCGGTCGATGTAGGCCGCCAGGGCGGGCTCGTCGTAGACGATCTCCATCCCCCGACCACCGAGCACGTACGAGGGCCGGACCAGCACCGGGTAGCCGATCACCTCGGCGATCCCCCGCGCCTCGGCGAAGGAACGGGCCATGCCGTGCTTGGGGGCGGGCAGACCGGCCTCGTCCAGCACCCGGCCGAACGCCCCGCGCTCCTCGGCCAGGTGGATGGCCTCCGGGCTGGTGCCGACGATGGGCACGCCCGCGTCCTTGAGCGCCTGGGCCAGCCGCAGCGGGGTCTGCCCGCCCAGCTGGACCACCACACCGGCGATCGGGCCGGCGGCCAGCTCGGCGTGGTAGATCTCGAGCACGTCCTCCAGCGTCAGCGGCTCGAAGTAGAGCCGGTCGGCGGTGTCGTAGTCGGTGGAGACGGTCTCCGGGTTGCAGTTGACCATGATCGTCTCGTAGCCGACGCCCCCTTCGGCGGAGCCGTGCCCCGGGGTGACGACGTCCGGGGCGGACGACAGCGTCATGGCCGCGTGCACGCAGGAGTAGTCGAACTCGATCCCCTGCCCGATCCGGTTCGGGCC
>JBMDXL010000980.1:0-3497 GCA_048594465.1 Microlunatus sp.
CAGCTCTGCTGAGTCAGGCCAGCAGGCCCAGCAGCAGCTTGGCGGCGATGCCGGTCATCACGACCGCCACGGCGACGTCGAAGACCCGCCAGGCGCCGGGCCTGGCGAACACGGGAGCCAGCAGCCGGGCGCCGAAGCCCAGCCCGGCGAACGAGCCGAGGCTGGCCAGAGCCGCCCCGAGCCCGAACAGCCAGGGGCGGGCGTACGTGGCCGAGATCGACCCGAGCAGCACCACCGTGTCCAGGTAGACGTGCGGGTTGAGCCAGGTCAGCGCCAGCGCGGCCAGCACCACCGAGCCGATCCGGGTCCGCTCGCCGCCCGCGGCGGAGACGGTCAGCGCAGCGGGACGCAGGGCCCGCCGCACGGCCTGCACCGCGTACGCCAGCAGCACCCCGGCACCGAGCACGGTGACGACCGCGAGCGCGGTGGTGTGCCGGGCGATCACCGCGCCGGCCCCGGCGGCGCCCACGCTGATCAGCAGCACGTCGCTGACCGCGCAGACGGCGACGACCACACCGACGTGCTCGCGGCGGATGCCCTGCCGCAGCACGTACGCGTTCTGGGCGCCGATGGCGACGATGAGTCCGAGTCCGAAGCCGAGACCGGCGAGCACGGTGAGCATGCTCCGACCGTAGGAGCGCCGGTTTCTGAAGTCCAACGACTGTTTCTTAGTCTCCAACAGCAGAGCTTAAGATCTGGGGATGGAGTGGGACCTGAGTCAGCTGCGGGCCTTCGCCGCGGCCGTCGACCACGGCAGCCTGGAGGGCGCGGCGGCCGCGCTGCACGTGACGCCCTCGGCGATCAGCCAGCGGCTGAAGGCGCTCGAGCGCTCGGTGGGTGCGGTGCTGCTGCAGCGCACCCGGCCGGTCCGCCCGACCGGCCCGGGGGCGGAGGTGCTGCGGCTGGCCCGCCAGCTCGACGCGCTGGCCCGGGATGCGGAGCACACGCTGGGTGCGGGTGACACCCGGCCGGTGGTGCGGCTGGCGGTCAACGCCGACTCGCTGGCCACCTGGGTGCTGCCCGCCCTGGCCCCGCTGGCCGACGAGCTGACGCTGGAGCTGCTGCGCGAGGGCGAGGACCAGACCGCCGACCTGCTCCGGGACGGCTCGGCCATGGCGGCGATCACCAGCGAGCGGACACCGGTGCAGGGGTGCACGGTGGAGCGGCTGGGGGCCATGCGCTACCAGCCGATGGCCGCCCCCGCGTTCGCCGCGCGGTGGTTCCCCGACGGGTTCACCCCGGCCGCCCTGGCCGTCGCCCCGCTCGTGGTCTTCGACCGCGCCGACCGGATGCAGCACCGCGTGCTGCGCCGCCACGGCATCACCGTCGACCCGCCGGTGCACCTGGTGCCGGCGTCCACCCAGTACGTCGAGGCCGTCCGACTCGGCTTCGGCTGGGGGATGGTGCCGGACCTGCAGCGTCCCGGGTGGACCGAGGAGGACGGGGTGGTGCTGGCGGCCGCCGACGCCGAGGACGTGGCCCTGTTCTGGCAGCAGTGGACGCTGCGCACCCCCAGCCTCGACCAGGTCGCCGCGGCGATCCGGGCCGCGTCCACCGAGATCTTGCGTCCGATTGGGTAGAGTACGGCGGTCGGCCGGAGCGCCGACCCCGCTGGCGCGCCGTGCCACGGGTGCCCAGAGCCCCGAATCGTTGGAGACATGGGAAACTCACCCCTCAGCACGATCCTCCTGATCGCCTTGATGGTGGTCGCCTTCTACTTCCTTCTGCTGCGCCCGCAGAAGAAGAGGCAGCAGGCCCAGCAGAAGACCATGAACGAGATCGTGCCCGGCACCCGCGTGCTGCTCGGCAGCGGCATCTTCGGCACCGTCGTCTCCACCGGTGAGAAGCAGGCCGTGCTCGAGACCTCCCCGGGGGTCCAGGTGACGGTGCTCAAGCAGGCCATCGCCCGGATCATCCAGCCCGGCGACGAGTTCAGCGAGCCGGTCGAGACCGACGAGGTCGACGACCTCGACGCCTCCGCCCCGCTGGAGCCCGCTACCGAGTACGACACCCCCTCGACCTTCGAGCGCCCCGCTGACTACGACCCGCTCGCCGCACGTGACCGTCCCGTCACGTACGATCCCGCCGCCGACCCGACCTTCGGGAACGAGCCCAAGAACAAGGACTGACGCCTGGTGGCGAATCGAGGCGGCCATCCCGGCCGCACCCTGATCATCTTCGGCGTCATCGTGGCCGCGCTGTTCGGCCTGATGGCGATCTCGAACAACTGGACGCCCAAGCTCGGGCTGGACCTCCAGGGTGGCACCACGATCACCCTGACGGCCCAGAACACCGACGGGACCGGCCAGATCGACCCGAACAGCCTGCAGCTGGCCCGGACGATCATCCAGTCGCGCGTCGACAGCCTCGGCGTCGGCGAGACCGAGGTCACCACCTCGGGCGACCGGCAGATCATCGTCGCGGTGCCCAACGTCCAGCAGGACGAGCTGGTCCGCCTCGTCGGCCAGACGGCCGTGCTGCGGTTCCGTGCGGTCTACGGCGCGGAGGCGGTGACCCCACCGGTCACGCCGTCGACGGCCCCCAGCGGATCGGCCACCCCGACCACCGAACCCTCGGCCGGGGCGCCCAGCGCCAGCCCGTCGGGTGACCGGCGGCCGGCCCCGCAGCTGCCGACCGCCCCGCCGGCGCCGACCACCCCGCGGCCGACGGCGCCCGGTCAGGGCACGGCCCCGGACAAGGCGATCGAGTGGCAGCCGAGCGAGGCGGACCAGTCCGCCTTCGCGTCGTTCACCTGCGACCAGGCGGACGCCTTCCCCGACGTCTCCGACCAGCCGCTGGTGGCCTGCAACCGGGAGAAGACCGAGAAGTACCTGCTCGGGCCGACCCTGATCGAGGGCACCGACCTGGCCACGGCCTCGGCCGGCGTCCCGCAGAACCAGGTCCAGTGGGTCGTCAACCTGGAGTTCAACAGCGCGGGCGGCGCGGCCTTCGAGAGCGCGACCGGCACCCTGGCGACCCGGCAGCCGCCGGAGAACCAGTTCGCCATCGTGCTCGACTCCGAGGTCATCTCGGCGCCGTCGGTCAGCTCGGCCATCCCCGGCGGTCGGGCCGAGATCTCCGGCAACTTCAACCAGCAGTCCGCCACCGAGCTGTCCAACATCCTCAAGTACGGCGCGCTGCCGCTGGCCTTCGAGGTCTCGGAGGTCTCCAACGTCTCCGCGACACTGGGCGGCGAGCAGCTGCGGGCCGGGATCATCGCCGGCATCATCGGTCTGATCCTGGTGGTCGGCTTCTGCTTCCTCTACGACCGGGGGCTCGGCGTCGTCGTGGTGTCCTCGCTGGTGGTGGCGGGCGCGATCACGTACGCATGCGTGGTCCTGCTCGGTGACTCGGTCGGTTTCGCCCTCAACCTGCCCGGCATCGCCGGGGCCATCGTGGCCATCGGGGTGACCGCTGACAGCTTCGTCATCTACTTCGAGCGGATCCGCGACGAGGTGCGCGACGGCCGCAGCCTGCGGACGGCCATCGAGACCGGC
>JBMDXL010000981.1:0-4019 GCA_048594465.1 Microlunatus sp.
GCCGGCGAGGCGACGCGCGACCCGGCACCCGGACGCGAGTCCGTCGCCGCCAGCCGCCGGCACCCACTTCAGGACCGCCCGATCACCCCCGAAGTCGACCAGCGCCGTGGCCGAGTTCATGCCGCCACCCAGCGGACGCGACGACCGGACGCGAAGGCCCCAGCCGTCGAGCACCAGGTCGGCGGCCGACCGGGCCAGCGCTGCGTCGTCCACCCCGCGAACCTAACGGGCTGCAGCGCCGCTGTCCCCTGGATTCCCGGTCTCGGCGGCCGCCGCCGGTCAGGCCGCGGTCTCGTCCTCCGGCGACAGCTCGTCCTCGTCGGCACGCAGGCCCTCGGCCAGCAGACTCGCCGCCACCACCGTGGCGTCCGCGGTGGCCAGCAGGGCGCGGGCGTACGGCAGGAACTGGTGCCCGATCCCGGTGAGGACGGTACGACCACCCCGCAGCTCGAGCAGCGGCAGCGCCAGCCGGCGCTCCCGTCGGTGCCGCTGACGCGCCAACGAGGGCTGGGTCAGGTGCAGCGACTGGGCGGCGGCGTTGACGGATCCGGCGTCGGCCACCGCGACGAAGTAGCGGAAGGTGCGCAGCTCGATGGTCGCCTCCGGCCCGATCACGTGGCCGGGATCAGCGTGTACTTGGACTCCAGGTACTCCGCGATCCCCTCCTGCGCGCCCTCGCGACCCAGACCCGACGCCTTGACCCCACCGAAGGGGGCGGCGGCGTTGGAGACCAGACCGGTGTTCAGACCCATCATCCCGGTCTCCAGCTGGTCGATCAGCCGGTGCGCCCGGGCCAGGTCCCTGGTGTAGGCGTAGGACACCAGGCCGTACTCGGTGTCGTTGGCGGCGGCCACGGCCTCGTCGTCGGTGGAGAAGGTGGTCACCCCGAGGACCGGACCGAAGATCTCCTCGCGGAGCAGCCGGCTGCCCGGCTGCACGTCGCGGAGCACGGTCGGGGCGTAGAAGTAGCCCGGTCCGTCGATCCGCTCGCCACCGGTGGTCAACCGGGCGCCGTGGTCGACGGCGTCGGCCACCATCGCCTCGGTGCTGTCGACGGCCTTGGCGTCGATCAGCGGTCCGATGGTCACACCCTCGGTCAGCCCGGAGCCGACGGTCATCTTCTCCACCCGGGCGGTCACCCGGGCCACGAACTCCTCGGCCACCGACGCGTGCACGATGAAGCGGTTCGCCGCGGTGCAGGCCTGGCCGATGTTGCGGAACTTGGCCGTCATCGCCCCGTCCACGGCGGCGTCCAGGTCGGCGTCACCGAAGATCAGGAAGGGGGCGTTGCCGCCCAGCTCCATCGAGGTCCGCAGCACGTTCTGCGCGGCCTGGGCCAGCAGGGTGCGACCAACCGGCGTGGAGCCGGTGAAGGACAGCTTGCGCAGCCGCGGGTCGGACAGCAGCGGCTCGGTGACCTCGGCCGCCCGGGACGAGGCGATCACGTTCACCACACCGGCGGGGACCCCGACCTCGGTCAGCAGCTGGGCGAACAGCAGCGTGGTCAACGGGGTGTTGGCGGCCGGCTTGATGATCACCGGGCAGCCGGCGGCCAGCGCCGGGGCGATCTTGCGGGTGGCCATGGCCAGCGGGAAGTTCCACGGCGTGATCAGGTACGCCGGGCCCACCGGGCGCTGGGACACCACGATCCGCCCGGTGCCCTCGGGGTTGAGTCCGTAGCGGCCGCCGATCCGGACCGCCTCCTCGCTGAACCAGCGCAGGAACTCCGACCCGTAGGTCACCTCGCCGTACGCCTCGGTCAGCGGCTTGCCCATCTCCAGCGTCATCAGCCGGGCGAACTCGTCCTTGCGGCGGGTCACCTCGTCGAAGGCCTTGCGCAGGATCTCGGCGCGCTGCCGGGGCGGAGTGGCCGCCCAGCCCGGCCCGGCGGCCGCGGCGGCGTCCAGCGCCGCGGTGGCGTCAGCCGGGGCGGCGTCGGCGATGGAGGTCAGCTCCTCACCGGTGGCCGGGTTGATCACGGCGATGGTGCGGCCGTCGGCCGCGTCCCCCCACTCGCCGTTGATCAGCACGCCGGTCGGCAGGCCCTGCGGCAGTCCGGTCTCGGACATCGGTTCTCCCTTTGCTTTCTCGGTCGTCAGGTGCTGGCGGTCAGTTCCGGGCGAGGCCGGCGAGCATGAGGTCGAGGCCCTCGATCAGCAGGTGGTCCGGGATCGACAGCGGCGGCAGCAGCCGGATGACGTTGCCGTACGTGCCGCAGGTCAGGACGATCACACCCTCGGCGTGGGCGGCCTTGGCCACCGCGCCGGTCAGCTGGGCGTCCGGCTCCCCGGTGGTGGGGTCGACCAGCTCGATCGCGATCATCGCGCCCCGGCCGCGGATCTCCCCGATCCGGGGGTCCGCCGTCTTGGCGGCCGTCAGCCGCTGCACCGCGATCGTCTCGGGCTCGCGGGCCCGCGCGATCAGAACCGCCTGCTCGTATGCGTCCAGCGCCGCCAGCGCCGCGGCGCAGGCGACCGGGTTGCCACCGTAGGTGCCGCCCAGCCCGCCGACGTGGGTGGCGTCCATGATCTCGGCGCGACCCGTGACGGCCGCCAGCGGCAGACCGCCGGCGATGCCCTTGGCCGTGGTGATCAGATCCGGCACCACCCCGTCGTGCTCGCAGGCGAACATGGCCCCCGTACGGGCGAAGCCGGTCTGGATCTCGTCGGCGATGAAGACGACGTCGTTGGCCTTGGCCCAGGCGCTCAGCTCGGCCAGGAAGCCGGGGGCCGGGACGATGAACCCGCCCTCACCCTGGATCGGCTCGATGATGATCGCGGCCAGGTTGTCGGCCCCGACCTGCTTCTCGATCTGCAGCAGCGCGGTCTTGGCGGCCTGCGGACCGGACAGTCCGTCCCGGTACGGGTAGGACATCGGGGCGCGGTAGACCTCGCCGGCGAAGGGACCGAAACCGCTCTTGTACGGCATCGACTTCGCGGTCAGGCTCATGGTCAGGTTGGTGCGACCGTGGTAGGCGTGGTCGAAGGCGACGACGGCCTGCTTCTTGGTGGCCACCCGGGCGATCTTGATCGCGTTCTCCACGGCCTCGGCGCCGGAGTTGAACAGCGCGGTGCGCTTCTCGTGATCACCGGGGGTCAGCCGGTTGAGCCGCTCGGCGACCTCGACGTAGCCCTCGTAGCCGGTGATCATGAAGCAGGTGTGGGTGAAGCGGGCAGCCTGGTCGGCGACCGCGGCGGCGACCGCCGGGTCGGCGTTGCCGACCGTGGTCACGGCGATGCCGGAGCCGAGGTCGATCAGCGAGTTGCCGTCGACGTCGACCACGACCCCGCCACCGGCCGCGGCGGCGTAGACGGGCATGGTCACCCCGACACCCGAGGCGACGGCGGCGGACTTGCGCGCCTGCAGCGCGGCGGTCCGCGGGCCCGGCAGGGCGGTCACCAGCCGACGCTCCTGGGGCAGGGTGGGTCCACCGGTGGCGATCTCGGGGGTGACGGTCATGAACGGCTCCTTCGGGTCTGGTGGTTCGATCCCGAAGGTATGCCCGCGAGGCATTGCCAGTTAGGTCAAAGCACTGCCAGATAGGCACGACGGGCCCGCTACGCTGCCGGGGTGACCACCCGCCTCGCCACCCTGATCGCCGACCGGCCGCTGGGGCTGCGGCTGCTGGCGGGTCGCGACGACACCGAGGTGGGTTGGGCGCACAGCTCCGACCTGCTGGACCCGACGCCCTTCCTCGAGGTCGACAACCTGCTGCTCACCACGGGCACCCAGTTCGCCGCCGACGCCACCGCTGACGCGTACGACGCCTACGTCGCCCGGCTCGCCGCGGTCGGGGTCGGTGCACTCGGCTTCGGCACCGAGGTCGTCCGGGTCACCCCCGAGCCGCTGGTGGCTGCTTGCGTCCGGCACGACCTGCCGCTGCTCGAGATCCCCTACCGCACGCCGTTCCTGGCCCTGGCCCGGCGGATCGCGGACGCCCGGGCGGCTCAGGACCACGCGCGCGACCTGTGGGCGCTGGACGCCCAGCGGGCCCTGTCCCTGGCCGCCCTGTCGGCCGA
>JBMDXL010000982.1:0-3781 GCA_048594465.1 Microlunatus sp.
CCGGCCCCGTTCGGACCGACCAGCGCCACCACGGCCCCGTCGCCGACCCGGAAGGAGATGTCGTCGAGCAGCATCCGACCGTCCGGGAGCGCGTAGGACACGCCACTCAGATCCACGTGACCCATGGCCCGGGACTCTAGCCCGCCCGGGCCGTCCGGATCACCGGCTTTTGCCCGCCGGTCGACGCCCCCGCCAGCGGGCCGCAGCGCTCAGCCGGCCAGGAGCAGCGCTCAGGCGGCCAGGAGCAGGGCCAGCGCCGCGGTGTCGGCGTTGCCCTGCGGATCGACCCCGACCCGGTTGACCAGCTGGGTGACGTTGCCGTCGACGTCGGCCTCCACCCAGGCCGCCCGGTGCTCCAGACCCAGGTGCGGCAGTCCGGGCAGGAAGACGCAGCCCGAGGCCACCGTGTAGTCGGGGACGCTGGAGTGCGTGCTCGAGGGCGGGTGCAGCACCACCAGACCGGGCGGCTGCGGGTGGGCGAACTGACCCGGGCTGAGCGGGTGCTCCCCCATCAGCGATCCCTCGGCCACCACCAGCCCGACGGCGCCCGCCTGGGGCTGGTCCGGCAGCTCCTCCCGGACCCGGAAGACGGTGCTGATCGGCAGCAGACCGGGGACGGCCGCCATCCGGACGGCGAGGACGAGGAACTTCGCCCACTCCACCGTGTCCTGCGGCCACCGCCCGATCAGCAGGAAGCCGTAGAGGGCGCCCTTCGACTGCAACGGCGCGACCTCGATCGATGACCGGAAACCATCCACGATGCCTCCCCACCCATCCCACCAGCAGGCCCCGGCGACGGCCGGGTTCCCTCATGCTCCACATCGGACCGCTGGAGCACAAGAGGGCTCGAGCCTCCGCGTCGATACCGTGACGAGACTGAAACACCCGATGTCAGGCCGATCACAGACCCGTGTCGATCGCCGGCCACGCCCCCGCGGGGGGACGGGTGCCCAAGGGATCCGGCCGATCGCTCCGATTCTCGGCGGCGGCGCGCACAATGGGTCCATGCGTACTCGTCCCTGGCTGCGGTGGCTCGTGCCGTTCGCCGCCGTCCTCGCCATCGCCGCCACCACCCTGGTCGCCGGGAACGCGTCCGCCGACGAGAAGCTGCCACCCCGCAGCGCCGAGCAGCTCCTGGTCGACCTGCAGCAGGCGCGGGTGGACGGGTTCTCCGGCACGGTCCAGCAGTCCGCCGATCTCGGCATCCCGGCCCTGCCGGGCATGGGCGAGCGGTCCGAGGACTTCTCCTCGCTCCTCTCCGGCACCCACACGCTGCGCGTCGCGTACGCCGGGGACGACAGGTCCAAGGTGTCCCTGCTGGGGGATCTGTCCGAGAGCTCGGTGATCCGCAACGGCGACGACGTGTGGACGTGGTCCAGCGGCGACAACGCCGTCACCCACACCACCATCGACCGGGCGGACCGCCCGTCGAAGGACCGCGAGCTGCCGGCGGACGCCCCCAAGACCCCCCAGGAGGCCGCGACCCGGTTCCTGGCCGCGGTCGGGCCGACCACCCAGGTCAGCGTGGCCACCGACACCACCGTGGCGGGCCGCCCGGCGTACGAGCTCGTGCTGACCCCCAAGCAGACCGGGTCGCTGCTCAGCAGCGTCCGGATCGCCGTCGACGGGACCGAGCACGTGGCCCTGCGGGTGCAGGTGTTCGCCGGTGACCGGCCCCAGCCCGTCGCGGCCATCGGCTTCACCGAGGTCGACTTCGCCACCCCGGCGGCCGACGAGTTCGCCTTCACCCCGCCGAAGGGCGCCAAGGTCACCGAGGTGTCGCCGAAGGACCACGCGTCCGGCGACACGAGCGGCAAGGCCGACGAGCCGACAGTGGTCGGCGAGGGTTGGACGACAGTGGTCGTCGGTCGGCTGCCGAAGGACGACGGCACCACCGGCAGCCAGCCGGGCGAGGGTCCTGATCTGCAGACCTACCTGGCCCAGCTGCCCAAGGTGTCCGGGAGCTGGGGCTCGGGCCGGCTGCTGGCCGGCACCGCGTTCTCCGTCGTCATCACCGACGACGGACGGGTCGCCGCCGGTGCGGTGGGCCCCGAGCTCCTCTACGACGCCCTCGGGTGACCCAGTTCCCCGACGTGTCAGCCCCCGAGTCGTCGGTCTCGGCCGTGGCTCCGACCTCCACCGCGGCTGACGACTCGGCTCCGGTCCGCACCCGCGGTCTGACCAAGCGGTTCGGTCAGCAGACGGCCGTCGACGCGGTGGACCTGCACGTGCCCGCCGGGGCGGTGTACGGGTTCCTGGGTCCGAACGGCTCGGGCAAGACCACCACCATCCGGATGCTGCTGGGGCTGATCGCCCCCACCTCCGGCACCGTCGAGGTGCTCGGGGCGTCGATGGCCGGGGCGAGCCGCAGCGACGTGTCCGTGCTGCGCCGGGTCGGTGCCCTGGTCGAGGGACCGGCCTTCCACCCGTACCTGTCCGGTCGGGCCAACCTGCGCCGGATCGAGGCCGCCGACCCGTACGCGGACGCCCGCACCAGCAACGCCCGGGTGGACGCCGCCCTGGACCGGGTCGGCCTGCTGGTGGCGGCCCGGAAGCGCTACCGGGCGTACTCGCTGGGGATGCGCCAGCGGTTGGCCATCGCCAGCGCGCTGCTGGTGCCGCGAGACCTGCTGGTGCTGGACGAACCGACCAACGGCCTGGACCCCCAGGGCACCCGCGAGGTCCGGCACCTCGTCTCCGAGCTGGCCGCCGACGGGACCACGGTCCTCGTCTCCAGCCACCTGCTGAGCGAGGTCGAGCAGATGTGCGACCACGTCGGGGTGATGTACGCGGGCCGGCTGGTCGCCCAGCAGCCGATGGCCGACCTGCACGCGGGGACCGCGACCACCGTCCGGGTGCGGACCACCGCGGCCGGAGCCGGACCGGCGGCGGCCACGCTGACCACGCTGGGGCTGACCGGCGTGGACCACCAGCCCGCCGCCGGCGAGCGGGCCACCGTCACCGCCGGCCTGAGCCAGATCGGGCTGGAACGGATCGTGCCTGCGCTGGTCGCCGCCGAGGTCCCGGTGCTGGGCTTCGAGGTCGTCTCGGCCAGCCTGGAGGATGTGTTCGTGTCGCTCACCGGAGAGGGGTTCGAGGTCAGTGGCTGATCCCGAGGTGCTCACCGGCGGGGCCGGAGCGACGCCCAGCGGCGCCCCCACCTCGACTGCGCGCTGGCTCCCGACCCGGTTCCTGGCCTCCGAGCTCGGCCTGATCTTCCGCCGCCGCCGCAACCTCGCCGGTCTGGCCGTGCTGGCCGTCGTGCCGATCATCCTGGCGGTGGCCGTCAAGGCCGCCGGAGGCGGCGGGGGTGGTCCCGACTTCATCGACGCCATCCTGGGCAACGGGCTGTTCGTGGCCTTCGCCGCCCTCACCCTCGAGCTGCCGCTGTTCCTGCCCCTGGCCGTGGCCACCATCGCCGGGGACTCGGTGGCCGGCGAGGCCAACATCGGCACCCTGCGCTACCTGCTCACGGTGCCGGCGGGTCGGACCCGGCTGCTGGTGGTGAAGTACGCGGCCATCGCGATCTTCGCCTTCTCCGCGGCCCTGCTGGTCGCGCTGGTGGGCAGCGTCATCGGGCTCGCCCTGTTCGGCGGCGGCGACCTGGTCCTGCTGTCGGGCACGACGACGTCGTTCGCGGGCGCGCTCGGCCGGCTGCTGCTCACCGTCGCGTACGTGGGCTGCGGTCTGGCCGCCCTGGGCGCGATCGGGCTCTTCGTGTCCACCCTGACCGAGCAGCCGATCGGCGCCACCGTCGCGGTGGTGCTGGTCAACCTGATGA
>JBMDXL010000983.1:0-2927 GCA_048594465.1 Microlunatus sp.
GCGATCGGCTTCTCGGTGAAGACGTGCTTGCCGGCCGCGATGGCGGCCAGGATCGCCTCGGTGCGCTCGGACGTGACCTGGGCGTCGAAGTAGATCGTCGCCTCGGGGTCGGCCAGCGCCGCGGACAGGTCGGTGGTCCACTCGTCGATGCCGTGCTGCGCGGCCAGCCGGGCCAGCTTGTCGGCGTTGCGGCCGACCAGCACCGGCACGACCTGGATCCGGTCGTCGCCGACCACCACGCCGCCCTCGTCGCGGATGGGCAGGATGGAGCGGACCAGGAGCTGCCGGTACCCCATCCGACCGGTCACCCCGTTCATGATCACCTTGACTGTCCGAACCGCCATCTCGACCTCACTGCCTCTCGTCCGACGAACCACAGATGCATTACGCAAACGCTTACGTTAACCGTTTGCGACAGCGTACGCTACGGTGACCCCAGAGGACAAGAGGGTCTGACCGACCCGTGAGGAGGCAGCCCCGTGGCAGGTCCGCCCGCAGCTGTCCGGCTGTCCGAGGTGGCCGACGCCGCCGGGGTGTCCATCGCCACCGCCTCCCGCTCGCTGCGCGGGCTGGGCGGGGTCAGCGACACGGTCGCGGAGAAGGTGCGCGGCATCGCCGAGGACCTGGGCTACGTCACCAACTCCTACGCCCGCACCCTGGCCGGCGGCAGCACCACCATCGTGGGTCTGATCCTCAACCAGATCGACGACCCGTACTTCACCGAGATCGCCGCCGGCGTGGTCCGGACGGCCGAGGAGTCCGACCTCACCGTGCAGATCGGGCACTCCACCCGCGACCCGCTGCGCGAGCTCAAGCAGATCCGCAGCCTGGTCGCCCAGCGCGCCCGGGCCATCATCATCGCCGGGTCCGGCTACACCGACCCGCAGCGCGAGCAGCAGGCCAAGGACCTGCTGGCCCGCTACGAGGCCGGGGGCGGGCGGGCCGCGGTGATCGGTCGGCACTTCCTGGGCGTCGACGCCGTCCAGCCCGACAACCGCGGCGCCGCCGGTCAGGTGGCCCGTCACCTGGTCGAGCTCGGTCACCGCGACGTCATGGTCCTCTCAGGGCTGCCGAGCCTGACCACCGTCGAGGACCGGCTGGGCGTGGCGGTCAGGGTGCTCGCCGCGGCGGGAGCCAGGGTCACCGTGGTGGAGACCGACTTCACCGGGCACGACGCGGGGCAGGTCGCACTGGCCACCCTGGACGCCGAGCCCGGGGCCACGGCGGTGATGGCCCTCAGCGACGCGATGGCCATCTCGGTGCTCACCGAACTGCGCCGCGCCGGGATCGACGTGCCCGGGAGGGTGTCGGTGACCGGGATCGACGACGTCTCGGTGGCCGAGCTGATCTCCCCCTCGCTGACCACCGCCGCGTTCCCGCTCAGCGAGCTCGGCCGGGAGGCGCTGCTGCTCACCACCCGACCGCAGGCCACCCGCCCCCGCCGCAAGATGGTCGCTGCGGAGCTCGTGGTGCGGGAGTCGACCGCGCCGCCCCGAGCATGACCGGATCGGTGGGCATGACCGGTCCGGGCGTGACCGGTCCGGTGGGCGTGACCGGCGGGCGGGGCTGACCATGGCCGAGGTCATGATCATCAGCGGGGCCGGTCCGTACGTCGATCCCTGGCACCCCTTCGCGGAGACCTCGGACCGGTTGGCCGAGGTGCTCACCACCGCCGGGCACCGGGTCGAGCTGTCGGAGACGGTCGAGGAGACGCTGCGGGCGCCGTCGGCGTGGGATCTGCTGGTGATCAACATCGGCAACCCCAGCCCGCCCCGGCCGGAGCCGCTGATGCTCGAGATCCAGCAGGGACTGCTCGCCCACCTCGCCGCCGGCGGTGGACTGCTGGGGATGCACGTCAGCGCGACCTCGTTCACCACGATGCCCCGCTGGCCGGAGATCCTGGGCGGCCGGTGGGTGCGCGGCACCACGATGCACCCGCCGCTGGACCGGGCCCGGATCCGCCTCCGCCCCGGGCACCCGGTCGTCGCCGACGCCGTGACGATCGAGGTGCAGGACGAGCGCTACTGCCATCTCGCCGTGGCCGACGACGTGACGGTCCTCGGTGATCACGAGCACGAGGGCGTCCGTCACCCGATGATCTGGGCCCGGCAGCACGGACCCGGCCGGGTGGTCTACGACGGACTCGGGCACGACGCGCGCTCGTACGACAGCGCCGGCCACCGGGCCCTGCTGCGCCGGGCGGCCACCTGGCTGACCGACGCCCGCTGAGCCCGGTCCCGCCACCGCGACTCCGTCAGCGCGGGGGTGCCACCGAGTCACGGACCACCAGCGGGCAGTCCAGCAGGGTGCGCGGCGTCGGCCCGGTCTCGGCCCTCGGGGTGGCCGGGCCGTCGTCCAGGACCCGGTCGAGCACCACCCGCATGGCCCGCTCCCCCATCTCGCGGTGCGGCAGCCGGACCGTGGTCAGCGCGGGCACCAGGCAGGGCGCCACGTTCTCGTCGTCGTCGTAACCCACCACCGACAGGTCGCCGGGCACCGACAGACCCAGCTGCGCCGCGGCCAGGACCACGCCGATGGCGGACCGGTCGTTGACGCAGACGACGGCGGTCGGGCGGCGGTCGCCGGTGAGCACGTGCATCGCCCCGGCGTAGCCCTTGTCGATCTCCCAGCCGGCGGTGACGGGGGCGGTCGCCGGCAGCCCGGCGTCGGTCATCGCCTCGGCGAATCCCCGCTCCCGCAGCCCGGACGCGATCACGTCGCTGGTGCCGGTCAGCATCACGATGTCGCGGTGCCCCTGCTCGATCAGGTGCCGGGTGACCGAGCGACTGCCGGCCACCTCGTCGGGGAGGAAGGCGGGCGCGCTGTCGTCGGGGTCGAAGCAGTTGGCCAGCGCGCAGGTGACGCTGCGCAGGTTGGGCGGGACGTCGTACGGGCGCAGACTCATGGCCGCGAACAGGAAGCCGTCG
>JBMDXL010000984.1:0-6923 GCA_048594465.1 Microlunatus sp.
ACGGCTACACCGACTGGGACGTCTCCTGGTCGCAGTACCAGAAGGGCTCCGCGCTCTAGGTCCATGACCTGTCTCCAGGGCCCACGACCTCGCCGGGCCCACCGGCCGCTGGTGCGTCCGACCTGACGCGCTGACGCGCCCCCTTTCGCTTACTCACGCCCCCTGTGCAGGGGTAGCGCGAGACAGCGAACGGGGGCGTCGGCGGTTACGAGGAGCTCAGGCGGTGGCGGGCTCCGCCGATGCGGGCGGGGTGGCGGAAGGCGGCGGCGCCTCGTGGACCACGGCCTCGTGCGACTGCCGGTAGAGCTCCTGCACGAAGGTCTTCACGAAAGCCAGGATCGGTACGGCGAGCAGGGCGCCCACGATGCCGGCGATCACGATGCCCATGGCGATGGCCAGCAGCACGGCCAGCGGGTGCAGGTGCACCGCTCGTCCCAGCAGGAACGGCTGCAGGATGTGGCCCTCCACCTGCATCACGACGATGATGCCGGCCAGCATGATCAGCGCCTGCACCCAGCCGACCGCGACCAGCGCCACGAGCACGGCCACGAAGCCGGACACGAACGCACCGACCAGCGGGATGAACGCGCCGAGGAAGACCAGGGCCGCCAACGCCGGCGCCAGCGGGACCCGCAGGGCGAGCGCCACGATCAGGACGCCGATGGCGTCGACCAGGGCGACCAGCACCGTGGCCCGCACGTACGCCGACAGCGACTGCCACCCACGCAGCGCCGCCGCGTCGGCCCGGGCCTGGGCGGGCCGCGGCATCAGGTTGAGCAGGAAGCTGAAGATGCCGCGCCCGTCGTACAGGAAGTAGAAGAGACTGAACAGGCAGATCGCGACCCCGGCCAGGAAGTGGCCGATGCTGGTGCCGATGTCGCCGGCCGCGGAGGCGATGGTGCTCTGGCTGTCGACGAGGAACTGCTGGATCCGGGTCCCCCACTCGTCCAGCCGGAACCAGCTCTGGTCGATGGGCAGCGGGCTGTTCACCAGCCACTGCTCCAGCTGGCCGAAGCCGTTCACCACCTGGGTGCTCAGCTCGCCGGCCTGGCCGGCGATCGAGTTGATGATCAGCGTCAACGAGCCTGCGATCAGGAGGATCCCGCCGAGCAGCGTGACCGCGGCCGCCGGCCCCTTGGGCAGTCCCCAGCCGTGCAGCCGGTTGGCCAGCGGCTTCAGGGCCGCCGCCAGCAGGATCGCGACGGCGAGCGGGATGGCGACCTCGGACAGGAACCCGAGGATCCAGCCGACGAAGTAGATCAGCCCGGCCACCAGGAAGATCCGCCAGGCCCAGGCGGCCGCGATCTTCAGCGCCGTGGGCACGGCCTGATCGGACTCGGCCGCCGACGAGGTGACCCGGACCTCGGTCGGCAGGTCGGGCACGTCACCCTCGAACAGGCCCCGGCGCGGGGCCGTCTGCCGGACGGCGGCCTCGTCGGCCAGCTCGCTGGCCTCCGCCAGCGCCTGCTCCCGGGCGATCTTGGTCTCCCGAGAGCCCACCAGCTCACGGATCTTCTTCCCCAGCTCCACCGGGTCCTCCTTCTCCCCCGGCGGACGGCCGGTGACGGGACAACGGTATCCGTCGTCCGGCCCCCGTCGTGTCCACCGTCCGTGCGGTCCGTGGTCGATCCCGACGCCGTCCGTCCGGCAGACTGGGCCGGTGCCCCTCACCGCAGCCCTGCGCCGTCGGCTGCGCGACCGCACCTCCCTCCCCCGCGACGTGCTCGTCCTCGGTCTGATCGCGTTCTGCGTGGCCGTCGGGTTCGGTGTCCTGGTGCCGGTGCTGCCGGTCTTCGCCCGCGGCTTCGGGGTCGGCAACGCCGAGGTGGGTGCAGTGATCTCGGTGTTCGCCCTGATGCGGCTGGCGATCAGCCCACTCTGCGGTCGGCTGATCGCCTGGCTGGGTGAGCGCACCGTGCTGGCCACCGGCATCTTCATCGTCGCCGCGTCGAGCGGACTGGCCGGGGCGGCGCAGAGCTACCCGCAGCTGCTCGCCCTGCGCGGCGTCGGCGGGGTGGGGTCGGCGATGTTCACGGTGTCGGCGATGAGTCTGCTGCTGGGCAGCGTGGCTCCGCAGATGCGCGGCCGGGCCGCGGGCTTCTTCCAGGGCGGGTTCCTCCTCGGGGGCATGACCGGGCCGGCCATCGGCGGACTGCTCGCCGTCATCTCGATCCGGGCCCCGTTCTTCTTCTACGCGGTGACGTTGGCCGTGGCCGGCGTCGTCGGGTTGGCCCTGCTGTCGCGCACCCGGACGGACCGCAGTGCGGACCGGGCCGCCGAGGCCGTCCCGCTGCGGACCGTGCTGGCCGATCCGCGCTTCCAGGCGGCCTGCCTGACCAACCTGGCCCAGGGCTGGACCTCCTTCGGGGTCCGCTCGGCCCTGATCCCCGTGCTGGTGGTGGAGGTGCTGCACCACAACACCACCTGGACCGGGATCGCCTTCGCCTGCGCCGCGGTCGCCCAGACCATCGCCCTGGCCCCGGCCGGGAAGTTCGTGGACACCGTGGGGCGCCGCCCCGCCATGATCGGCGGCGGTCTGCTGGCCGGGGTCTCCATCATGGTGGTGCCGTTCGCGGCGAACATGGGGGTGCTGATCGCCGCCCTGTGCGCGTACGGGATCGCCGCCGCCTTCCTGGGCACCGCGCCGGCGGCCTCGGTGGGCGACGCGACCGGCGGTGCCCGGGGGACGCCGGTGGCGGTGTTCTCGATGTGCTCCGACACCGGGGCCATCGTCGGACCCGTCGTGGCCGGGTTGATGGCCGACCGGTTCTCCTACCCGTGGGCGTTCGGTCTGGGAGCGGCGCTGCTGGTGGTGGCGGCGACGTACTCGCTCCGGATGCCGGGCGGACTGCCCACCCGCGCCCCGGGCACCCCGGACTCCGCACCGGGGGAACCGGGTGAGCCGGCCGGCCCGACGGCCGAGCCCGGCCCGACGCCGGTCGGAGAGCAGCAGATCGGCGGTCCCGAAGCCGACGACCCGACGACGAGAGAGCTGCGATGAGCGAGACCCCCGGACCCCGCCCGCTGACCGATCTGGTTGCGCCCGACTGGGCGGCCGCGCTGGCCCCGGTGGCGCCGACCGTGGCCGCGGTGGGCGACTTCCTGCGGACCGAGCTGGCCGCCGGCCGCGGGTACCTGCCCAGCGGTGACCGGGTGCTGCGGGCGTTCATTCGACCGCTGGCCGACGTCCGGGTGCTGATCGTCGGCCAGGACCCGTACCCGACACCCGGGCACCCGGTCGGGCTGTCCTTCTCGGTCGAGCCGTCGGTCCGACCGATTCCCCGCAGCCTGGCGAACATCTACGCCGAGCTGCAGGCCGACCTCGGCCTCGAACCGGCCCCGCACGGCGATCTGAGCGCCTGGTTCGAGCGCGGGGTGCTGCTGCTGAACCGGGTGCTCACCGTCGCTCCGGGGAAGTCCGGGTCGCACCGCGGCAAGGGCTGGGAGGAGGTCACCCAGCGCGCGATCGAGGCGCTGGTCGAGCGGGGCGGACCGCTGGTGGCGATCCTGTGGGGCCGCGACGCCCGCAACCTGGTCCCGCTGCTCGGCGACGTCCCGTACGTGGAGTCGGCCCACCCGTCGCCGTTGTCCGCCCGCTCCGGGTTCTTCGGCTCCCGCCCGTTCAGCCGGGCCAACGCGCTGCTGGTGGAGCGGGGCGGGGAGCCGATCGACTGGCGCCTGCCGGCCTGACGCCGCCGGGGCTCCCCGGCGAGCGGGCGGCTGTGTGAGCGAGCCGGGACTAACCGAGCGCGTGGTCCAAGTCGGCGATCAGGTCTGACACGTCCTCCAGCCCGACACTCAGCCGGATCAGGTCCGACGGGACCTCCAGGGCGGTGCCGGCCACCGAGGCGTGGGTCATCCGGCCCGGGTGCTCGATCAACGACTCCACCCCGCCGAGCGACTCGGCCAGGGTGAACACCGTCGTCCGACCACAGGCGTCGACGGCGGCCTGCTCGCCGGCCCGGACCCGGAACGACACCATGCCTCCGAACCGGCGCATCTGCCGCTTGGCCACGTCGTACTGGGCGTGCGACTCCAGACCCGGGTAGTAGACCTCGCTGACGGCGGGGTGCTCGGCCAGGTAGCCGGCCACCTTCTCCGCGTTGTCGCTGTGCCGCTCCATCCGGACGGCCAGCGTCTTCAGCCCGCGCAGCACCAGCCAGGCGTCGAACGGACCCGCCACTGCGCCGAGCGCGTTCTGGTGGAACTGCACCGTCGCGGCCAGCTCCGGGTCCTTGACCACCAGGGCGCCGCCGACCACGTCGGAGTGCCCGCCGCAGTACTTGGTGGTGGAGTGCATGACCACGTCCGCGCCGAGGTCGAGCGGCTGCTGCAGGTAGGGCGAGGCGAAGGTGTTGTCCACGATGACCAGCGCGCCCAGGGCGTGGGCGATCTCGGCGATGGCGCTGATGTCGGCGACCGACATCAGCGGGTTGGTCAGGGTCTCCACCCAGACCGCCACCGTCTCGCCGGGCCGGATGGCCGCCTCCACCGCGGCCAGGTCGGTCAGGTCGACCGGGTCGGTCTTCAGCCCCCACGGCTCGTACGCCCGGGCGAACAGGCGGAACGAGCCGCCGTACGCGTCGTGCGGCAGCACCAGGTGGGCGCCCGGCCTGGCGATGGACCGGATCATCGTGTCCTCGGCGGCCAGCCCGCTGGCGAAGGCGAAGCCGCGGCTGCCCCCCTCCAGCGCGGCCAGGCACTCCTCCAGCGCGGTCCGGGTGGGGTTGGCCGACCGGGAGTACTCGTAGCCGTTGCGCAGCCCGCCGACCCCGTCCTGGGCGAACGTGGAGGAGGCCACGATCGGCGGGATCACCGCTCCGGTGGTGGGGTCCGGGGTGGATCCGGCGTGGATGGCTCGGGTGGAGAAACCTGGTCGATCGGTCATGCCGCGAGCGTACGCGGATCGGGACGCACGGTGCTGGCTGCTGCCCGACCTCGGGCACGAGCCAGCATCCACGGCCGATGGAGAGCGGGAACAGGTGTCGTCCGGGCGCTGTTGAACCGGTGTCACACGACAGAAGGAGCGCACGCATGTTCTTCACCCAGCAGAAGGTCACCATGGTCGAGCCGGAGCGCGCCCTGCGCGGTCGGGACCACTCCGTGCTGGCGGAGCCCACCTTCCACGAGATCTTCGGCATCCCGGTGCAGCAGGTGCCGACCGGTTCCGAGGTCATCTACCTGGCGCTGGGCTGCTTCTGGGGGGCGGAGAAGCTCTACTGGCAGGCCCCGGGGGTCACCAACACCGCCGTCGGCTACGCGGGTGGCTTCACCCCGAACCCGACGTACGAGGAGGTGTGCAGCGCCAGGACCGGCCACACCGAGATCGTCAAGGTCAGCTACGACCCGGCCACCACCGACCTGGAGAAGCTGCTCAAGATCTTCTTCGAGAACCACGACCCGACCCAGGGCATGCGGCAGGGCAACGACGTCGGCACCCAGTACCGGTCGGCCATCTACACCACGTCACCGGAGCAGCTGGCCACGGTCACGGCGGTCCGGGACAAGTACCAGCGGGAGTTCACCCGGGCTGGCTACCGCGACATCACCACCGAGATCGCGCCGCTGGGCGAGTTCTTCTACGCCGAGGACTACCACCAGCAGTACCTGGACAAGAACCCGTTCGGCTACTGCCCGGTGCACGCCACCGGGGTGACCTGCAACTGAGCCACCCGTCCCCGACCCGGTGCCGGCGCCCGGGTCGGGGCCGGACCGGCGCGGTCCTCAGACCTGGGTCGAGGACTGACGGGTCAGCTTCCGCCACACCCAGCTGGCTGGCACGATCCGGTCGAAGATGACGTAGGCCGCTGTCGAGTCGACCACCATCGTGCTCTCCAGCTCCCGCCGCTCCGAACCGGCGCCGGCGAACAGGATCTCGTCGTCGGTCCCGAGCACGGTGTCGTCCTCCGGGGTGAGGACGGCCTCATCCGCCCGGAGCAGCAGCAGCGGCACGACCTGCAGCCGCCGCTCCCGGTCCTCGGGGCTGCGCAGCAGGTCGCCGAGGGTGATCGCTCCCTCGCTCAGGTGCCGACCCAGGGCGGGGGCCTGGACGGCGTCCAGCTTGACCTTCCACAACGCCGGCAGGTCCGTCCCGCAGTTGTGCCGCAGCTGCTGCACCACGCCCTCGGCCCACGCGTCGTCGCGCCGCGGGATGCCGCGGATGAACCGCCAGAGCAGCGGGGTGCTGATCTGGGCGTACACCTCGTGGGCCACCACCTCGGTCGGCACCAGCAGGGCGTCGACCTTCATCGCCTCGAACAGGGCGGCGCTGGTCGGGCGGTTCTGCCGGGCGGCCAGGAACAGCTCCGGGTTCAGCCGCCGGGCGTTGGCCAGCATGGACAGGTTGGTGGTGTCGTCGTCGGTGCCGGCCACCATGCCGACCGCGTCGTCCAGACCGGCCCGGGCCAGCACGTCGGGGTCGGAGGCGTCGCCCACGATCACGTCCCCGGCGCCCTCGGTGTCCGGCGCGGTGGTCTCGATGATGGTCACGTCCAGCCCCGCGGCCCGCAGGTCGGCGGTCAGCTCCCGACCGAACCGCCCGTAGCCGCACATCACCCACCGCCCGGCCGGCGGCGGCTCCCCCCGGGACGGCAGCGCCGCTCCGGGACCGGCCTCCAGCCAGGTGAGCAGCTGGTACGACGACGGCGCGTTCAGGGCCAGCCGCAGGTGGTCGCCGAACCGGTCGAACGGGTTGATGATCGAGGCCCGCCCGAAGCTCTGGATGCGCCGGCCGACCGCCCGCGACGTCGTCCGGGCGACCACCGGGATGTCCGGTCGCAGCAGCGTCGCGGCCATCGTGACGGCCAGGTTGACCTCGTCGTCGTCGGTCAGCGCGACCACCCCGACGCAGTAGGGCGAGTCCAGACCCGCCCGGGCCAGCTGCTGCGGGTCCGCGACGTTGTCGTAGAGCTCGATCTCCTCGG
>JBMDXL010000985.1:0-1897 GCA_048594465.1 Microlunatus sp.
TGGTTCTCACCGGCGTACGCCACCGTCGCAGATCGGCGACCCAGCGGGCATGGTCCGCTTCGAGCGCGGCCGCCACCTCGGCGTGCTCGGCGAAGACATCAGTGGTCTCGGCCGGATCGGCGCGCAGGTCGTACAGCTCGACCGCCTGCCGGGACGGTGCCCCCAGACGCTCGCTGGGATCGACCACCAGCTTCCAGCGCCCCCGTCGGACCGCGGTCTGGTCCTCGTAGGACCAGCACAGCAGCCGCTCGTCCAGCTCTGCGCGTCGGTCAGCGTCTCCGCGCAGTGCGGCGAGCAGGTCCACGCCGTCGACGTCGGCGGGCGCGCTCACCCCGCAGGCCGCGGCCACGGTGGGAAGCACGTCGCTCTGCTGGGCGGGCGCGTCACAGACCGTTCCGCCCGGGAGCCCGTTCGGCCAGGACCAGATGGCGGGGACCCGGATCCCGCCTTCGTACAGCGACCCCTTGCACCCGCGGAGTCCCCCGGTCGAGCCGCCCGCATAGGCGACCTCGTCACCGTTGAGCCAGTTCCGCTCCTCGGCCGAGGGGCCGTTGTCGGAGGTGAACAGGATGATCGTGTCGTCACGCACCCCTGCCTCGGTCAGGGCGGCCACCACCGCCCCCACCCCGTCGTCGACGCAGCTGATCATGGCCGCCATCACCTGCTGATCCCACGGCAGGTGGGCGAAGCGGTCGAGGTAGTGCTGGGGCGCGTGCATCGGATAGTGCGGGGCGTTGTAACCGACGTAGATCAGGAACGGCTCCCCCGTCGCCGCATCGGTGGCGATCCGCTCGCAGGCCCACTCGGTGATCAGTTCGGTGAGGTAGCGGCCGTTGTCCCAGATCTCGGTGTCGTCGTGCCAGAGGTCGTGGATCGGGTAGCGCAGCCCCCAGTACATGATGTGGGAGTAGTAGTCGACGCAACCGGCTCGAAACCCCTTGTGCTCGGCGAATCCGTGCTGGGTGGGGGCGGAGGCGCGATCGACACCGAGGTGCCACTTGCCGTAGGTCGTGCAGTGATGACCGGCGCCGCCCAGGACGGTGGCCACGGTGGGCTGCTCGGGCAGTCCGACCACGTGGCGTTCGGCGCCCAGGATCAGCTCGACACCGGCGTGCGCCGGGTGACGGCCGGTCAGCAACGCGGCCCGGGACGGAGAGCAGACCGGGGAGTTCGCGTACCACTCGGTCATCCGCACGCCGGACGCGGCCAGCGCGTCGAGGTGCGGGGTGACCACCGTCGGGCTCCCCTGGCAACCGAGATCACCCCAGCCCAGGTCGTCGGTGTTGATGATCACCACGTTCGGACGGGTCATGGTTGCTCTCCTCGTGATCGACCGGGATAGGTGAGCACCGTCGGCTCCAGGAACTTGATCGTCTCCTCGCCCGGGCGACACGGCTGTTCCATGCGTCGCAGCAGCAACGCCACACCCTCGCGGGCCAGCTCGGTCAGGTCGGCGGAGATCACGTGGAGCGGCACCGGCGACAGGAAACCGCCCTCGATGTCCTCCGACCCCGTCACCTCGACCCATCGATCCCGTTCGACGATGGCCTGGAGCACACCCAGCGTGATCGGCCCGGCCGTGGCGACCACGGCGGTCGGCGGATCGTCCGACTCCAGCATGCGGGCCGCCGCGGCCCCGGCGGTGGCCGTGGTCAGGTGGCCGACGCTGATCAGGTCCTCGGTCGGCCGGCTCCCGCGGCTGGTCAACGCATCGCGGTACGCCGCGTAGCGCCGGACACCGGGGTCCTCGTCGACCTCACCGCCCACGAAGGCGATCCGGCGGTGCCCGCGTCGCCACAACCGGTCGACCTGCTGCTCGATGGCGGCGTAGTGGTCGAACGTGATGACGTCGGCCGTCCGACCGAAGGGGATCCGGTCGAGGTAGACCAACGGCACA
>JBMDXL010000986.1:0-1628 GCA_048594465.1 Microlunatus sp.
TGGCCGGCCAGGAGATCAACCTGGACCGCAGCGCCGGCACCGGCGGCCCGTTCATGCTGGTGCCGATGGCGGTGCTGGTGATCGTCACCGTGGTGCTGTCACTGCTGGCCAGGCGCTGGGAGGTCCAGCGGACCTCTCAGACCACCGGGGCGGAGTCCGCACCGCTGACCGCCGGCGACCCGGCCGCCGTGGTGCCCGGGATCGACGGCAACCGGACCCACTGACCCGAGGCGGCGGAGTCCTCAGCGGCGCTGACGAAGGCCGCGGAGGCCACGGCGTCGGCGATGGTGGAGTTGTCGTACGCGACCCCGGCGACCGCGGCCAGGAACTTCTTGGCCTCGATGGTCTTGAGGTCGTCGAAGCCCATCGAGCAGCCCGCGCCCGGCTGGAAGCGGGCGAAGTCGCCGTAGCCCGGGTTGGCGTTGACCGTGACGTAGCCGATCTCGGACGCGCCCCGACCGCTGAAGACCTTGAGCTCGTTCAGCCGCTCGAAGTCCCAGGAGACCGAGCCCTCGGTGCCGTAGATCTCGATGCCGTAGCGGCAGTCCGGTCCGACCGCGACCCGGGAGGACTCGATGGTGCCGACTGCGCCCGCCCCGGGACCGCTGCCGCCGAACCGGAGCAGCGAGGCCACGTAGTCCTCGTTCTCCACGTCGCCCTGCTCGCCTCCCTCGATCACGGCGAAGTGGGTGCCCGAGCCCATCGGCAGGACGGGGCGCCGGGTGTGGACGGTGGAGGTCAGGGCGGTCACGTCGCTCACCGGGCCGACCAGGTAGGTGCACAGGTCGACCGCGTGGCTGCCCAGGTCGCCGAGCACGCCGCTGCCGGCGTACGACCGCTGGAACCGCCAGGACAGCGCCCCCCGCGGGTCGGCGGAGTAGCCGGCGAAGAACACGCAGCGGACGTTGGTGATCCGGCCGAGGCGACCGCCGGCCACCAGCTCGCGGATGTGCTCGACGGCGGGCGCGTGCCGGTAGTTGAACCCGACCGAGGTGACCACGCCGGCCGCCTCGGCGGCCCGGGCCACGGCCTGCGCCTCGTCGAACCCCCGCCCCACCGGCTTCTCGATCCAGAAGTGCTTGCCCGCCTCAGCCGCCGCCACGCCCATCTCGGCGTGCAGGAAGTTGGGGGCGCAGATCGAGACGACGTCCACCTCGGGGTCGGCCAGGACCTCGCGGTAGTCGGTGGTCGAGGCTGCGTAACCGAGCACGTCGACCGCGTACGCGGCCCGGCTCGGCTCGGTGTCGGCGGCCACCACGAGCCGGGGCGCGACACCCAGCTCGGGATAGGTCAGCGGCACCGCCTGATAGGCCCTGGTGTGCAGCTTGCCCATCCACCCGACGCTGATCAGACCCACTCCGGGGCGGGCGGCACTGCGCGACTCCGTCATAGGTCGTGATGTTATGACAAAGTTGCTCCGCTGTCAGCCCTCCTCGGACCTCGGCGCCGACGGACTCCTCACTCGTCGGCGACGGGTGGGCCCGACACGTCCTGGGCGCCGACCTGACCGTCGTGGTGCTTGCCCTCCAAGCGGATCACGTGCAGCACGGCGTTGATCAGGGCCAGGTGGGTGAAGGCCTGCGGGAAGTTGCCCAGGTGCTGACCGGTGTGGACGTCGATCTCCTCGC
>JBMDXL010000987.1:0-6880 GCA_048594465.1 Microlunatus sp.
CCGCGGAAGGTCCTCCCGTCTTCGAGTACGAGGATCGCCTCGGGGACCTGCGACCGGGTCGCGGGCATGGGAGAACCAGCAGAGTGCATGACCGTCCTTTCCTGCCTCACTGGACAGGACTTAAAGGGTGGCTTTGACCGCGACGAGAGTAACAGTTGTCGGCCGTCGCCTCCGCCCCGTGGACAGCCGACCACGGCGGGAGCGGCCGACTGTGGAATGTCTCACACGTGTAGTTAGTTGCACTATGCATCTGACATCCTATAGTTGTATGAAGCAAGCAATGAGGGTTTCCCCTCGTCGGCACCCGCCGCCGCGCAGCAGAGAACGCAGGAGATCCACCGTGTCCGCCACCGTCGCACCACGCCGTGCCGCCGAGGCCGCGCCCATGACCCACCGCCAGATCCTCGAGGCGATGACCGGTCTGCTGGCGGCCCTGTTCACCGCCATGCTCTCGTCGACCATCGTGTCCGTCGCGCTGCCGACGATCATCGGCGACCTGGACGGCACCCAGCGTCAGTACACCTGGGTGATCACCGCCGCTCTGCTGGCCACCACGGTCTCCACCCCCATCTGGGGCAAGCTGTCCGACCTGTTCGACAAGAAGCGCCTGGTCCAGGTGGCCATCGTGATCTTCGTCGCCGGGTCGGTGGCCGCCGGGTTCGCCCAGACGGTCCCGTTCCTGCTGGCCATGCGGGTCGTGCAGGGTCTCGGCATGGGCGGTCTGACCGCTCTCGTGCAGGCGATCATGGGCACGATCATCGCCCCGCGGGAGCGCGGCCGCTACGCCGGCTACATGGGCTCGGTGATGGCCGTCAGCACCGTGTCGGGCCCGCTGCTCGGCGGTCTGCTGGTGGACACCTCGCTCGGGTGGCGCTGGTGCTTCTTCGTCTGCGTCCCGCTGGCCGTGATCTCCCTCTTCGTGATCCAGTCCACCCTGAAGGTGTTCGCCGTCGGTCACAAGCAGCCCACGATCGACTACCTGGGTGCGGTGCTGCTGGCCGGCACCGCCAGCCTGCCGATGCTGTGGGTGACCTTCGCCGGCAACGACTTCGACTGGTGGAGCTGGCAGACCGCCGCCTTCCTGGGCTCGACGGTGGTGCTGCTCGCCGTCACCGTGTGGTGGGAGCTGCGCGCCCCGGAGCCCCTGGTCCCGCTGCGGCTGCTGGCCAACCGGACCGCGGTCCTGGTCATCGTGGCCAGCGTCTCGGTCGGCATCGGTCTGTTCGGCGGGACCACCTTCCTCGGCCAGTACTTCCAGCTGGCCCGCGGCTACAGCCCGACCCACGCCGGTCTGCTCACCATCCCGCTGATGGCGGCGCTGCTGCTGTCGTCCACGCTGTGCGGCCAGCTGGTCAGCCGTACCGGCCGGTTCAAGCGCTTCCTCGTGGGCGGCGCGATCTCCCTCACCGCCGGTCTGGTCGTCCTCGGCTCGATCGACCACACCACGCCGATCTGGTTCCTCTCCATCGGCATGGCCCTGATGGGTCTGGGTGTCGGCGCGATGATGCAGAACCTGGTGCTCGCGGTGCAGAACACCGTCGACGTCTCCGACATCGGGTCCACCTCGGCGAGCGTCGCCTTCTTCCGCTCCCTGGGTGGCGCGCTCGGGGTGTCGGTGCTCGGGGCGGTGCTGGCGGACCACGTCCAGGCGCTGATCGTCGACGGTCTGGCGGCACTGGGGGTCAGCGGCAACGGCGCGGCGCCGGCCAGCCTGGACCTGTCCAGCCTGCCCGCCCCGGTCGTGCAGATCGTGCGCGCCGCGTACGGCGACGCCACCGGTCTGATCTTCGCCATCGGGGCCGGCGCGGCGCTGGTGTCGCTGATCGCCGTCCTCTTCATCAAGGAGGTCCCGCTCCGGAGCACCATCAGCCTCACGAGCGAGACCCGGACGGCGGTGTCCGGTGAGGACGCCCCGCCGGTCGAGACCGCGGCCGTCGGCCCGGTCGCCCCGCGGCGGCGGCTCGAGGAGCCGGTGGGCTCCCGCTCGCGCTGACCCCTGCTGAGACGACGACGCGACCGCCCCCTCTCGGGGGCGGCCGCGTTCGTTCGTGGTGGTGAAGCCGCGGGTCAGGCGATCTCGGCCGTGCTCGACCCGGCCGACGTCGCCTCACCCGGCGCCTTGGTGTCGACGACGGTGCGCAGCACGCCGTTGACGAACTTCGGCGAGTCGTCGGTGGACAGCTGACCCGCCAGCCCGACCGCCTCGGACACCGCGACCGCGTCCGGCACCTCGGTGTGGTCGATCTCGAAGACCGCGATCCGCATGATGGTGCGATCCACCCGGGGCAGCCGCTGCAGGCTCCAGCCGTCGGCCAGGGCCGCCATGATCCGTGCGTCGATGGCCTCGGCGTGGGCGTTCACCCCCTGGACCAGGCCGGCCGTGAAGTCCCGTACGGGCGGCTCGGCGTCGGCCGCCCGCTCGGCCAGGGTGGCCAGCGGGTCGGTGTCGCGCAGATCGGCCTCGAACAAAATATCGACGGCGCGCTTGCGGGCCTTGGTCTGGGTGCTGCTGTGGGTGGTGCGCGTGGTCATGCCCGCTGCTTCGCTCGCTCGATCCGGGTCAGGAGCCGACGCGGCCGAGGTAGTCGCCGGTCCGGGTGTCGACCTTGACCTTCTCGCCGGTGGTCAGGAACAGCGGGACCTGGATCTGCAGCCCGGTCTCCACCGTCGCCGGCTTGGTGCCGCCGGTGCTGCGGTCGCCCTGCAGACCGGGCTCGGTGTAGGTGATCTCGAGCTCGACCGAGGCCGGCAGGTCGAGGTAGAGGGGGTTCTCCTGGTGGATCGCCACGGTGGCGTTCTGACCCTCGAGCAGGTAGTTCTTGGCGTCCCCCACGGTCTCGTCGGAGATCGAGAGCTGCTCGTAGCTGCTGATGTCCATGAACACGAACCCGCTGCCGTCGTGGTAGAGGTACTGCATCTCGCGCCGGTCGACGTTGGCGGTGTCGACCTTGGTGTCGGAGTTGAACGTCCGGTCCACGACCTTGCCCGACAGCACGTGCTTCAGCTTGGTCCGGACCACGGTGTTGCCCTTGCCCGGCTTGTGGTGCTGGAACCACACCACCGACCACAGCTGACCGTCGAGGTCGAGCACCATGCCGTTCTTCAGATCGTTCGTCGACGCCACGTCGTTGCCCTTCGCGTACTGGGGAGAGTTCTGGTGGCCCTCGCGGACCAGCGAGTGAGTCTAGTCGCTGCGCGCGGCCCGCGATCCCGCTCGGCCGGGACGGAGCCGCGGCTCAACTGGCCAGCCACGGCGTGTCGCGGGCGAAACCGCCACTGAACCCCGGGTTTGTCCCCCGACTGGCCAGCGCCTCGCGCGTCGTCGTGACGACGTAGCCGGGATCGGTGTCGAGCATGTGCCAGGTGAACCGCAGCACCAGCCAACCGTGGAGCACCAGGGCGTTCTGCCGGATCCGGTCGCTCTCGAAGAGGTCGACGTCGGTCTCGTGCAGCCGACCGTCGATCTCGCTCGCCACCCGCTCGCGCCGGAAGGCGAAGTCGAGGACGTAGGTGCCGACGTCGGGGACCACGGTCTTGAGGTTGGTCGTCCAGCCGACGACGCCGGCGCGTCGGTAGATGCGCTGCGCCAGCCGCTCGGCGGCGGACCACGGCTCGTCCCGGGAGTCCAGCAGCAGCCGTCGCCGGTCGGAGTGACCGCGCCGGTGGCCGGTCAGCCGGAGGGCCTCGTGCATGCTCGCCAGCGAGGCCGCACGCGTGCGCAGGGCCAGGTCGATGGGGTCGGTGAAGTCGACGGTGGCCAGCTCGACCGCTGTCAGGGCGGGCACGGTGGTCCGGACGCCTTCTGCCTCCCGCACCAGGTCGGGAGGGATCCGGCGCTCGACGAAGGTGAACCCTCGCTGGCCTGCGTGCCGCACCGGCGAAGCCACCTGCAACGGGCCGACCCTGATCTCCGGCCAGTAGGTGAGCGCGGCCGCGCCCCGACCGCAGATCACCGCCGACGGGTCCCACCGGGCCACGGCGGCCGCCGTGACCCGCAGCTCGCCGGCCCGGTCCGCGTCGACGTAGACGCCGGGGAGGAGCCGCCGGAGTCGGCCGGCCTCGGTGGCCCGGAGGATGGCGTGCCGCAGGTCGCGGTGGTCTCGGGCGAGCAGGACGGGGTCGTCACTCACCAGGTGCTGGATCAGGGTGTCGCTCTTCACGCAGACAATCTGCGGATCCGGGCCCGGATCGACCGGGGTGCCGGAGGATCTGTGGACAGAGGATCGGGTCGCCCCGGACCTGTGGACGAGCGGCGATCGGGACAAACGAGGGGCTCAGTGGCTGTTCGCGCCGCGACACGCCGGCGAGCGACCCGTGAGCCGCAGGTTCGGCCCGCCTCAGACGATCTCAGACGATGCTGAAGCCCGGTGGCAGCGCGGCCCGACCGGTCAGGGCGCGCAGCAGCACCGGGGCGTCGTCGGTGAGCGCGCTGACGGCGCCGGCCAGCTCGAGCGCGGAGCGCCACACCGCAGGGCCGAAGGCCGGTGGAGCCACGCCCAGGGCGTCGGCGATGTCCACCCCGTGCACCACCAGCTCGAAGGTGCGGGTCTGGAGGTAGATCGAGAGCCGCATCCCGCCCGCGATGGTCGCGATCACCGGGTCGTCGGGCCGCTCGCACCGGGGCAGCACCCGGTCGACGATCGCCCTGAACGCCTCCGCCGGCCGCGGACCGAGCGCCGCGCCGGCGTCACGGCCCCGTTGGGCGACGCCGCCACCGGCATCGGCCGCCAGGCGTCGACCCGCCGCCACGTACGCCGCGGCTGTGGTCAGGTCCTCGCGCTCGGCGGGCCGGTCCAGGTAGGTCTCCACCGTCAGCAGCGCCCGGCTGGTGTGACCGACCAGCGCCCTCAGGTCCCACTCCCCCAGCCCGGGCCCGTCGAAGCGGTCCGCCGGGATGACCGCGACCACGTTGGCCACCGCCTGGGCGGCCCGACCGAACAGCTCGGCCGCACCAGGTTCCTCGCTCATCGGCCCTCCTGACCTCAGCTGATGGCCGCGTACGCCGCCGTCAGCAGCTCGGGCTCGGGGCCGGCCAGGATGGCCGGTCGCCCGAGCTCGCGCAGCACCACGAACCGCAGGGTCGCCCCGCGCGACTTCTTGTCCACCGCCATCAGGGCGCGGAGGTCGTCGTACGCGTCGGCGCGGTAGCTGGTCGGCAGCCGAAGCGCTGTCAGCAGGTCCCGGTGCCGGGCCACCAGGTCGGCGTCGATCAGCCCGGCGCGGTGCGCCAGCTCGGCCACGAAGACCATCCCGGTGCTGATCGCCTCGCCGTGCCGCCAGCGGTACTGCTCGTGCTGCTCGATGGCGTGGCCCAGCGTGTGCCCGTAGTTCAGCGCCTCACGTCCCACCCGGTCGCCCACCGAGGTGGCTTCGCGGAGGTCGGCGGAGACCACGGTGGCCTTGACCTGCACGGCCCGGCGGACCAGCTCGGCCAGCACCGGGCCGGCCGGGTCCAGTGCCGCGGCCGGGTCGGTCTCCACCAGGGTCAGGATCTTCGGGTCGGCGATGAAACCGCACTTCACCACCTCGGCCAGCCCGGAGCGCAGCTCGGCCTCGGGCAGCGACGCCAGGCTGTCCAGGTCGCAGAGCACCCCGGCCGGCTCGTAGAACGCCCCGACCAGGTTCTTGCCCTCCGGTGTGTTGATCCCGGTCTTGCCCCCCACGGCGGCGTCGACCATGGCCAGCAGGGTGGTGGGCACCGTGACCAGCCGGACCCCGCGCAGCCAGGTCGCGGCCACGAACCCGGCCAGGTCGGTGGTCGACCCGCCGCCGAGGCCGACGACGGCGTCGGAGCGGGTGAACCCCGCCGTGCCGAGGACCGACCAGCAGCGCGCGGCCACCTGCGCGGTCTTGGCCGTCTCCCCGTCGGGCACGTCGATCCGGACCGGTTCGATGCCGGCCTCCCGCAGGGCGTGCACCACCCGCTCGGCCGCCTCGACCAGGGACGGGGGGTGCAGCACGGCGGTCCGGCGGACGCCGTCGCCGAGCAGCGCGGGGAGCCGGTCGTGCAGGCCGTGACCGATGACGACGTCGTACGGGTCGTCGGCGGACACCCGGACGGTCTCGACGCTCACGCGGCGACCTCCGCGAGCACCGCGGCGACGACCTCGTCGGGGGTCAGACCGTCGGTGGCCACGGTCTGGGTGGCCACCTCCGCGTACAGCGGGGTGCGCTGGTTCAGCAGCTGGATCAGCCGGCCGCGGACGTTGCCGAGCAGCAGCGGACGGGCCGAGCTCAGCCCGACCCGGTCGGCGGCCGCGCCGGCCGACACCTGCAGCCAGACGACCAGGTGGTCGGCGAGCGCCGCGCGGACGGCGTCGGACAGCACCGCCCCGCCGCCCAGCGAGATCACCGCGGAGCGCTCGAGCAGCTCCAGGGTGGTCGCGACCTCCAGGGCCCGGAAGGCAGGCTCACCCTCGTCGACGAAGATCTCCGCGATCGGCCTCCCGGCCCGCTCCTCGATCACCGCGTCGACGTCGCAGAACTCCCGGTCCAACGCCCCGGCCAGCCGTCGTCCGACGGTCGACTTGCCGGACCCGGGGGCGCCGACCAGCACCAGGGGGCGGGTCTCAGTCATGGACGCGCAGACCGCGCTCGGTGACGTCGGCCAGGTACGCCCGGTGGTTCCGCCGGGTCTCGCCGACGGAGTCGCCGCCGAACTTCTCCAGCGCCGCCTCGGCCAGCACCAGGGCCACCATCGCCTCAGCCACGACACCGGCGGCCGGCACCGCGCACACGTCGGAGCGCTGGTGGTGGGCCACCGTCGCCTCGCCGGTGGCGGTGTCGATGGTGCGCAGGGCCCGGGGCACGGTGGCGATCGGCTTCATCGCGGCACGCACCCGCAGGATCTCGCCGGTGCTCATGCCACCCTCGGTGCCGC
>JBMDXL010000988.1:0-2310 GCA_048594465.1 Microlunatus sp.
TCGAGGAGATCACGGTGGTCGACGGTCTCGGCCTGCTCGACGCCGCCGTCGAGGTGCACACGGCCCAGTGGGGGACGCTGTCGCGGTTGGTGGCCGCCGTGGACACCGGTGAGGTGGCGGCGGGGATCGCGGTGGACGAGAACACGGTGGTCATCCTGGACCCGACCACTGACGGTCCGACCGCTGTCGGCCCGGTGGATCCGGCGGCCGTCGTGGTGGCCGGGTCCGGGCAGGCCTGGTTCGTCACCGGGGACCGCGCGGACGTCAAGGTGGTGCGCCGCCCGGCTGTGCGGTCGGAGTCGGCAGGCCCCAACCGGTCCTGACTCGGTAGGACGCTCACCACCAGCCCAGCCGCTTCGTCCAGCGCAGGACGATCCCCGACATCGCCAGCATCAGCGCCAGCAGGATGACGAGGGCGACCCAGTGGGTGGAGGCGTTGACGATCACGTTCATCCCGACCACCGACGACACGGCCGTGACGGGCAGGGTGACGGCGGCGATCACCGCGAGCCGCTCGGCGGCGATGGTCATCTTGGTGTCGGTGCGGGCGCGGTAGAACTCGGTCACACCCATCAGGAATTCGAGCTGGCTCTGGCTGATACGTGCCACCCGCTCGTACTGGTCGAGCAGGTCGCGCATCAGGTGCATGCTCTCGGCCGGAGCGAAGTCGACCAGCCGGATCGCGCGGTGGTAGATCTCGCCTCCCTGGGCGGCCATCGTCCGGATCGTCAGCAGCTCGTGCCGGGCGGTGAACAGCTCGTCCAGGAAGGGTTCGGGGTCGGTGTGGGTGGCCGCCATCACCCGCTGCTCGAGCAGTCCCACCTTCTGCGCCAGCTCGGCGACCATCGCCGCCTCGTTGCGCACCACCGTGGAGACGATCGCGTACGTCAGGCCGAACGGGGACGTGGGTCGCAGCCGGCCCGCCTCCAACCGGTCGATGACGCTCCGCACCTCGCGCCGGGCCACCTCCGGGGAGACGCGGGCGTTGAGCGGGCCGTGCACCGTGACCAGGAAGTGCTCGCCGATGAACTGGTCGAGCTCGAGGTAGTGCACGTGCCCGCGTTCGCCGATCTCCGGGGCGTGGACGACCACGAACAGGTGGTCGCCGTAGACGTGGACGCGGGGGACGTGGTTGCGCTCGCGGCAGTCCCGGACCGCCATCGGGTGGAAGCCGAAGTCCTCGCTCAGCAGCCGCTCGGCGTCGGCCGACCAGCCGGCGATGTCGACCCAGCAGAAGCCGTCGGTCCGGCGGCGCAGCGCAGCCAGCTCGTCCAGGTTGCGCAGACTCACACCGCCGGCGTCGATCCAGCGGAGCTCGATGTCGCTCACGGCACCAGTCTGCGCCCGGCCGGGCCGCGGAGCGAGGGGCACGCCGGGAGGGCGGCGAGCGGCGGGCCGGTCCGGCCGCAGACGACGACGCGGCGCCCACCCCGGAGGGTGGACGCCGCGCGTGCTCGTCGTACGCAGGCTCGAGGAGCCGGACGCAGATCAGGGGATGATGAGTCCCGGGGTCTGCGCGACCGCCGCGGCGAAGCGGGTCTGGGCGTCCGCCCAGTTGACCACGTTCCACCAGGCCTTGACGTAGTCGGCCTTGACGTTCTTGTACTGCAGGTAGAACGCGTGCTCCCACATGTCGAGCAGCACGATCGGCACCTGGCCCAGCGGGACGTTGGCCTGCTGGTCGTACAGCTGCACGATGTTCAGCCGCTGTCCGAGGGCGTCCCACACCAGGATCGACCAGCCGGAGCCCTGGATGGCGTTGGCGTTCGCCTCGAAGTGCGCCCGGAACTTGTCGAAGCTGCCGAAGTGCTCGTCGATGGCCGCGGCCAGCTCGCCGACCGGCTTGTCGCCGCCGTCGGGGGACAGGTTGGGCCAGAACACCGAGTGGTTGATGTGCCCACCGAGGTGGAAGGCCAGGGTCTTCTCCAGACCGACGAGGCTGCCGAACGAGTCGGCGTCGCGGGCCTCGGCCAGCTGCTCGAGCGCGGTGTTGACGCCCTTGACGTACGCCGCGTGGTGCTTGTCGTGGTGGAGCTCCATGATCTCGCCGGAGATGTGCGGCGCCAGTGCCCCGTAGTCGTAGGGAAGGTCGGGAAGGACGTACTCAGCCATTGCTCTCCTCGTGTTGGACGCAGGTGGAATCGTCGTCGATCCTAGTCCGTGGTCCGGGAGCGGCCGTGGCCGCACGGTGCTCGCGCGCTCCGGTCGCCAGCTGCCGTTCCAGCAGCCGCCGCGCCACGGCGGCCGACCGGTCGCCGGTCGCGGCGACGTCGGGGACCACCCCCCGGCCCTCCCAGCTGGTGCCCGAGC
>JBMDXL010000989.1:0-2333 GCA_048594465.1 Microlunatus sp.
CGGGTCCAGTCGATCAGGTAGGTACGCCACGCCTCGACCGCGCCCGGGGCCGTCGGGTCCAGCACGTCCAGGGCGTCGTTGCGGGGCACGTGGTAGGCCACGGTCAGCCCGAGGCAGACCAGGTACGCCAGGGCACCGGCCACCACCAGCCACCGGCCCGGGCTGTGACCGACCACCACCAGCACGGCGACGACCACGGCCAGCAGCCCCGTGCCGAAGAGGGTGATCATGAGCACCGGGTTCGGGGCGGCGCGGTTGATCTCCTGCATGGCGCGTACGCCGATCGGCACCGGAGCCCGGCCGAGACCCGTCATCACGAAGCTGGAGAAAGCGAGAAACACCCCCGCGGTCAGAGCCGCCCCCAGTCCGGCGAGCAGCAGGAGCCACCCGAGCAGCGCCTCGCTGGTCGATCCGGCCGGGGCGGTCATCGGTGCACCTGGGTCATGGGATCAGTCAACGTCACCAACGCGCGACGATCCATGGGCTGAACGCTCGACAACCTGCGTTATCGTCTCGGCATGGACGATCTGGCGGCGGTGCTCGACGGCCCTCGCGCGCGCGGCGCGTTCACCCTCCAAGTCGTGATGTCCGCGCCCTGGGGTCTCGATGTCCGCGACGGCGCTCCGCTGACGGTGCTGGCGGTGACCGAGGGGCAGGCCTGGCTGCGCGTGCCCGGCGCGACGCCCACGCCGCTGCGGCCCGGCGACGTGGCGCTGCTGCGAGGCCCCGAACCGTACGAGGTGGCCGACGCCCCCGGCACGGTGGCCGACCTCGGGATCCTGCCCGGGCAGGTCTGCGTCGGCCCGCACGGCGAGCACCTGGCTCAGACGAGGAGCACCGGCCTCAGCACCTGGGGCGCCCCCGACGGGGAGACGACGATGCTGGTGGCGACCTACGCCTCCGACGGCGAGATCGGCCGGCGTCTGCTCGACGCCCTCCCCCGCACCCTGGTGCGCCGGGCCGGAGAGGTGGACACACCGGTGACCGGTCTGCTGGCCACCGAGCTGGCCACCGCGCGCCCCGGCCGACGGGCCGCTCTGGACCGACTGGTCGACCTTCTGGTGATCGACATCGTGCGCGCCTGGGCCACCGAGACCGGCTCGCCCGGCTGGCTGACCGGAGGCAGCGACCCCTGCGTGGCCGACGCGTTGCGGCTGATCCAGGACGACTACCAGCGACCGTGGACCGTCGAGTCCCTCGCCCGCACGGTCGGGTTGTCCCGGGCCGCGTTCGCCCGGCGGTTCACCGACGTGGTCGGGCGGGCGCCGATCGCCTACCTCACCGACTGGCGGATGACGGTGGCCGCCGACCTGCTGCACGAACCCGGCAGCTCGGTCTCCTCCGTCGCCGTCCGGGTGGGTTACCCGAGCCCGTTCACCTTCAGCGCCGCGTACAAGCGTCACTTCGGGGCCAGCCCCAGGCACCACCAGCGGGCCTCGGCATGAGCGGCACGCTGCGGGTCGCCTTCGTCCCCGGGGTCACCCCCGACAAGTGGGCCCGCTCGTGGCGCGAGCGCCGCGGTCCCGTCCGGCTGGAGCTGATCCCGCTCGAGGCGGCCGAGGCCGAGCCGGCTGTCCGCCGCGGCGAGGCGGACATGGCGCTGGTCCGGCTCCCGGTCGACCGGACCGACCTGCACCTGGTCCGGCTGTACGACGAGGTGCCGGTGGTCGTGGTGCACCGGGACCACCCCGTGGCCGCGTACGACGAGATCACCCTGGCCGATCTGGCTGCCGAGCAGCACATCGGCGGCCCGCCCGGCGATCTGGTCGTCACGGTCGACCAGCTCGACTTCCCGGCCATGTCCGACCGCGACGCGGTGGAGGTGGCCGCCGCCGGGACCGGCGTGGTCGTGCTGCCGATGTCGGTCGCTCGCCTGCACCACCGCAAGGACGTGGTGCACCGACCCGTCCGTGATCTCGAGCCGACCGCCGTCGCCCTGATCTGGCGCGTGGACCGGGATGACGAGGTGACCCAGGCCTTCGTCGGGGTGGTGCGCGGGCGTACGCCGCGCAGCTCGCGCGGCTGAGAAGTTTATTCAACCGATTGGTTGACAGTCGGTCACGGCGACGCTACCGTTGTTTTCAACCAAACAGTTGAGGAAGCGTCCATGGCCGATCAGCTCTCCCGGGCTTTCGCCGCTCTCGCCGATCCCACCCGGCGCGACCTGGTGGCCCGGTTGACCGTCGCCGACGCGCCGGGCAACGAGCTCGCCGAGCCGGACGAGGTCAGCGTGCAGGCGCTGTCCAAGCACCTCAAGGTGCTGGAGGACGCCGGTCTGGGGACCCGGTCCCGCAAGGCCCAGACCCGACCCGTCCACCTGGAGGCGGAGGTGT
>JBMDXL010000099.1:0-2018 GCA_048594465.1 Microlunatus sp.
CACCCGGTACGTCTGGGTGGTGCCGGCCGGCGCCGTCTCGGCCAGGAACCCCATCGGCGTACGGGTCCACTGGTTCGAGTCGGCCTGGAAGTCGGCGATGACCGTGGACGTCGCGACCGTGGCGCCGCGGAGGACCTCGTAGCGCAGCCGTCGGTTGTCCAGGTCGTAGGGCGCGGTCCAGGCCACCCGGGCCACGCCCGGGCCGACCGCCGTGGCGGTCGGGGTCAGCTGGGCCACGCCCTGCGGGCCCTCGGCGTTGGGGGCGACGGAACGGCTGGCGAAGCGCACCAGACCCTGCTGGTTGACGCCGTTGACCCGCGGGAACTCGCCGCCGTAGACGACGTACTGGCCGTTGGACTCCACGGTCCACCCGGCCTGGTAGCTGCCGGTGACGGTTCCGGTGGCGAACTGGGGCCACCAGTAGAGGGCGTCGGTCGACGGGCGGCCGGCGAACGGCGCCCAGTCGAAGACGGGTCCGTAGGCGTTGGTCCGGCCGACGGCGGATCCCCGCTTGTCGAAGGCCATGGCCCGCTGCTCGACCCGGGGGGTCTGCTCGGGGTTGTAGTTGATCATCCCGCAGTCGTGGGTGTGCCCGGCGGTGTAGACGACGTTGCCGGTGACGGTCAGACCGTACTGGTCACCGCGGCAGCCGTTCACCCAGCGCAGCTCCCCGCTGAGCGGGTCCGCGGCGAACTGGCCCTCGAAGTTGGCGGTGGTGCCGCCGGCACCGAAGAAGGCCCAGCCGACCCCGAAGATGGTCTGACCGTCGGTGGTCAGCCCGGAGATCTGCGTGTTGGGACCGTAGTTCTGGATGACCTGGTTGGCCGCCCACGGCATCACCGCGCCGCTCAGGCCGTCGAGGGAGGTCATGCCGCGCTGGGACTGACCGTTCATGGTGGTGAAGGAGCCACCGACGATGACCCGCCCGCTGGCCGGGTGCACCGTCATCGAGACGATGTCCCGGTCGGCGGACGGCGCCCACGGCAGCAGGGCGCCGGAACCGGCGTTGACGGCAGCGAGCCGTGCCCTCGGCTGGCCGCCCGCGGTGGTGAAGTTGCCTCCCAGGTAGAGCGTGGAGCCCTGCAGGGCGAGGGCCGACACCCGTCCGCTGGCGGAGGTCGAGAAGCTCTGGATGACCGCGCCGCTCTGCGCGTCCAGGGCCACGATCCGACTGCGGGCCACGCCACTGACGGAGCTGAAGTCCCCACCGACGTAGATCCGGCTGCCGTCGGCCGAGGCGGCGATGGCCAGCCCCTGCGCGTTCAGCGACGGCGCCCAGCTGGTGATCAGCGCACCGGTCGACAGGCTGTAGGCGAGGATGTTCGAGCGGGCCGTCTGGTTCTGCCCGGCGGCCGCTCCGGCGGGGCGGGCCTGGGTGAACTGCCCCGTCGCGTACACCCGGTCGCCGACGATGACCTGGTCCCACACCACTCCGTTGATCTGGACCGTCGGCAGTCGGTCCGCGGTGACCGTCTCCGGCTCACTCGTCACCGGCGGTGAGGAGTCGGCCAGCGCTGGCGGTGCCGCGGGCACGGCCAGGGCCGCTGCCGCGAGACCCGCGACCAGCACGGCCGCCCAGGCCCGACGTCGTCGGGGATGGGGGGCGGAACCAGGGTTGGCGGGGCGGTGGGTGGACTTCATCGTCGACTCCTCGGCGCAGGGCCGCCGCCCTGGCGGCCTGGTGACCGGGGTCGGTGGCCGACATCCCCGAGACCGGACGCTCCCGCCCACCGGTGTCCGTCGGACGACGCAGTGACGATGCGGCGGCCATCCCCCGATGGCGTCCCCTCCCCCGAGGGGTGCTGCTGGGCGTCAACGTAGCAACGCAGAGCCGCGCCCGTGCTTCATTCGCCAGATCTCGAAATCGGACGGAGAGCAGACGCTGACGGCCGGTCGGCCCGGCAGGAGAGGGCCGCAGCCGCCCGGCTCAGCGGACGAGTGCCGCAGCCGCCCGGCCGACCGGTGGGCGTCCGGCCATCGGCACCGTCCACAGGTCGTGGCCGGCCGTGTCCCAGCGC
>JBMDXL010000990.1:0-1711 GCA_048594465.1 Microlunatus sp.
GTGACACCCAGCCGGGTCTGCAGGGCCGCGATCTGCGTACGGGTGGACACCCGCAGCTTGGCGTCCAGGTTGGACAGCGGCTCGTCCATCAGGAAGACCTGGGGCGAACGCACGATCGCGCGACCCATGGCCACGCGCTGACGCTGACCACCGGACAGGGCCTTGGGCTTGCGGTTGAGGAAGTCCTCCAGACCCAGCAGGTGGGCCGCTTCCTGCACGCGCTGCTGCCGCTCGGTCTTCGGGACGCCGGCCATCTTCAGGGCGAAGCCCATGTTGTCGCCGACGGTCATGTGCGGGTACAGAGCGTAGTTCTGGAACACCATCGCGATGTCCCGGTCCTTCGGAGGCAGGTCGGTGACATCACGGTCACCGATGAAGATGCTGCCGGCGTTGATCTCCTCCAGGCCCGCGAGCATGCGGAGCGAGGTGGACTTCCCGCAACCCGACGGTCCGACGAGGACCATGAACTCGCCGTCGCCGATGTCCAGGTTGAGCTTGTCGACAGAGGGGTGATCAGCCCCCGGGTAGACGCGAGTCGCGTCCTTGAAACTGACTGTGGCCACGCCACACTTCCTTTCCACGGGCAGGTACGTGCCCGACGATCCCTAGTGGAGGGGGCAGGGTCACACTCCCATGCCGGAGGGGTGTCCACAAGCACTTCGCGGGATTGCTGACATCAACACCATGGGTGGTGCGACCATGCGCCCGCGACGCCGGGTCGAGCTCGTCCGCGGATCTCCTTGCAGGCTTGAGCAAAGGTTGTCTCGGGTCTGGTATTCGACCGTGTGTTCGAGTAGAATCGGTCCATGATCCTCCCGCCGATCCCCGAGCCGGCCGCCCCGGCGCTGCGGGCGGCGGTGGACGCCGTGGGGGTGGCGGTCGAGCACCTGATCAAGCTGGTGGACGACGGTCACGTGCGCGACCTCGGGGCCTTCGAGCTGGTCGAGACGCTGCGGTCGCTGGAGCAGGTCCGCAACAAGCTGCCGGTGGTCGACCGGGCGCTGATCCAGCACGGGACCGAGCAGGGCGTGCCCGCGGTGCTGTCGGAGCGGTCGATGACCCGGGTGCTGATGACCGGGTTGCGGCTCTCGGTGGGAGCGGCGTCGCGGCGGGTCCGGGCCGCCGAGCACCTGGCCGACCGGACCAGCATGACGGGAGAGCCGCTGACGCCGGTCCGGCCGCACCTGTCCGCGGCCCAGCGGGGCGGGCGGGTGAGTCCGGAGCAGGTGACGTTGATCGACACGGCGCTGCGGAAGGTGCGGCACTGCGACCCGGCCGCGGTCGACGCCGGCGAGGTGCTGCTGGTCGAGCAGGCCACCCGACTCGGCTTTCGCGATCTCGACGTGGTCGCGGCCACGCTGGTCGACGCGATCGACCCCGACGGCGTCGCCCCCACCGACGAGGCCGAGCACCGGTTGCGGCGGTTCCTCCACCTCAAGCACCGCGGCGACGGCTCCTGGGTCGGCGACTTCCGGCTGACGCCGGAGGTCGGCCAGAAGCTCGCCGCGCTGCTCGGGCCCCTGACCGCGCCGCAGACCACGCGCATCGAGACCCCGGACGGTGGCGCCGAGCCGCCGGGCGGTCGCCGGCACGTGGTGGCCGACGAACGGACGCTGGGACAGCGCCGCCACGATGCGCTGGCGACGGTGCTCGACGCGGCGCTACGGACCGACGACCTGCCCGGTGCCGGGGGCATCCCGACCACGCTGGT
>JBMDXL010000991.1:0-5243 GCA_048594465.1 Microlunatus sp.
CTGACAGCCCCCTTCGCGGCGGCGCTGATGGAGCGGTTCGGGCTCCGCCGGGTCACGGGCGCCGGGCTGGTGCTGATCGCCGCCGGGGCCGGGCTGTCGGTGTTCGCGCAGGCGGCGTGGCAGCTGGTGCTCACCTGGGGCGTGCTGATCGGTCTCGGCACCGGCTCGATGGCGCTGGTCTTCGCCGCCACCGTGGCCAACGCGTGGTTCGTCGAGCGGCGCGGCTTGGTGAGGGGCATCTTCACCGCCGGCGGTGCCGCCGGGCAGCTGGTCTTCCTGCCGGTGGTGGCGTACCTGGCCGAGGCGACCAGCTGGCGGGTCGCCTCGCTGGTGGTCGCCGCCACCGCCCTGGCCGTGTTGCCGCTGGCCACGCTGCTGCTCCGCGACCGACCCAGCGATCTGGGACTGGCGCCGTACGGGGGGAACGAGATCGTCCCCGCCCCACCGCACACCGGCGGGATCGCCCACCGGGCGCTCACGGCGCTGCGGGACGCCGCCAGGACCCGGGCCTTCTGGGCGCTGGCCGTCGCCTTCGCCATCTGCGGCGCCACCACGAACGGCCTGATCGGCATCCACTTCATCCCGTCGGCCCACGACCACGGGATGGCCGCGACCACGGCGGCCGGTCTGCTGACGGTGGTCGGCCTGTTCGACATCGTCGGCACCGTGGCGTCCGGCTGGTTGACCGACCGGGTCGACCCGCGGCTGCTGCTGCTGGCCTACTACGGCTTCCGCGGCGTCGGTCTGGTGCTGCTGCCGTGGCTGCTCTCCGACGCCGTCCACCCCAGCATGATCGTGTTCATCGTGGTCTACGGGCTCGACTGGGTGGCCACCGTGCCGCCCACGGTGGTGCTCTGCCGACGGCTCTTCGGCGCCCAGGGCACCATCGTGTTCGGCTGGGTGTTCGCCGCCCACCAGCTGGGGGCCGCGGCCGCCGCACTCGGTGCCGGCGTCGTCCGGGACACGTTCGGCAGCTACACCTACGCCTGGTTCGGAGGTGCTGCGCTCTGTGCCGTCGCCGCCCTGCTCTCCCTCAGCCTCCGCCCGTCGTCCGCGGCGCCCACGGCCGCCGACCCCGCCTCGCCCACCGGCGCCGGGGACCGCGATCCGCAGGCCGAGGCGGCCGCCGACCTCACCCCCTGAGCCGACGCCGAAGCGGACCCGCCGACCGACCACCACGAGGAGAGACCGTGCCCCTGCGCTCGGACTGGACCACCGACCGCTGCCCGATCGCCCGGTCGCTGGAGGTGCTCGGCGACCCGTGGGCGCTGCTCGTGCTCCGGCAGGCGTTCTGCGGTGTCCGCCGGTTCGACCAGCTCCGCGACCAGCTGGCCATCGCCGACACCGTGCTCAGCGACCGTCTCACCCGGCTCACCGCGGCCGGCCTGCTGGAGCGGATCCCGTACGCCGACGGACGCCGCACCCGGCACGAGTACGTCCTCACCGACGCGGGCGCGGACACGCTCCCGGTGCTGGTCGCGCTGGCCCAGTGGGGGGAGCGTCATCGCCCGCACCCCGACCCGACGGTGCGGATGGACGTGCTGCACCGCACCTGCGGCGAGCTGACCACCACCACGGACCGGTGCAGCCACTGCGGCGAGCGGCTGGAGCCGACCACGACGGCCTGGGTCCGCAGCTGGCGGACACCGGCCCGGACGGAGCTGTCCGGCGTCCCCTGCTGACCCGGGGTCAGGCCGTGCTGCGGTTGCGCCGCCGCCGGCCGACCTCCTCGACGCGACGGAGCGCGCCGGTCAGTCGGGTCTCGCCGCTCCGCTTCTCCAGGGTCTGCCGGATCAGCCGGACACCGAGCAGCAGGATCGGCACGGCCACGGCGAACAGGAGCCACTGACGGAGCCGGCTGGTGAGGAACAACCACATGGGGGATCGCCTTCGGTCGAGGGTCGGGGTGGGGCGGTCGTCAGGGCCGGTGCTCGATGGTCAGCACGGTGACCTTGATCCGCCCGGGTTCGCGTCCGTGGGTCTGGAGCAGCTGACCGACCACGTGCTGCACCGACTCGGCGACCTCCCGGGAGGGGTGCTGGTCGGTCGCGGCGATGTCCACCGCGACGTCGGTGATGGCCCCGAGACTGGTCAGCTCGATCCCGTCCGGGCTGTCGGCGGTCCGGGCCGAACCCGGCACCCGGGCCAGGAACAGGCTCTTCAACGTCGGCTCCAGCCGGGCCACGCCGTCCACCGCCAGGACCGCGTCACCGATCAGGGACAGCAGCGCCCGGTCGTCGGGTCCGGTGCCGGACGCCGCGACCTCGTCCGCCGCGCTCGTGGTCGACCGAGCGTCCGCGGCCGGGGCCTCGGCGATCGTGAGGTCCCTCAGGGGCGTCTCGGGTGTGACACCGTCACCGACAGTCGTCTCAGGCACGTTCTGGTCTCCCCATGTGGTTTCAGGCATCGAACACGTCCTCGACGTCGATGTCGACGATCTGGGCCGTGACCCCGACACGGTCGTGGACCGCCGCGATCACCTGCTCACGCAGCTCCGCGATCCGTCCCGGGCTGGCGGTCGACGCCGCCACGCTGATCCGCAGTCGCGCCCGGATGGCCACCGTCTCGGGGTCGAGCCCGTCGCGTCGGTCGGAGATCTCCACGCTGCAGCGACGGGCCTCGACGTCGGCGAACCGGTCGCAGGTGTTCCGGATGATGCCGGCGATGGCCTGCTCGGAGACGGTGAGATCGGACTCGCCGGCGTCCCGGCTCAGGTCCTCGGGGACGCGACGGAGCGGGATGCGCCGTCCGCGGCGCACCTCCGCACGGGCGATCGAGCTGATCTTGGAGACCAGGTCGTCGCTCAGGTGCAGCTCCGGGTCCGCCTGGTCACGCGACCGCAGGTCCCGGGTGGCGGCGTTCAGCTCGGTCAGGCTGGCTCGCGCCGCCTGGCAGTCCGGGCAGGTCTGCTCGTGGGCGTCGGGCACGCTGTCCGCGTGGGCCCACACGTCGTCGATGTCTCGGCCGCCGCCGAGTCGGGTGGTGGTGCTGTTGGCTAGCGCCATGCCGCCATACCTTTCGCTAGGTTCTGCCGGGCTCGGGCGATCCGTCCGCGGACGGTGCTGAGGGGGACGCCGGTCGCGTAGGCGATCTCCGGGTAGGTCAGGTCGTGCAGCTCGTGCAGCACCCAGCACGCCTGCTGCTCGTCCGGGAGCGTCCCGAGGACGTCCTCCAGACTGCGTTGCTGGGCAGCGACCGTGGCCGCTGCCTCGGGGTTGTCGCCGCTGTCCGCCGCCCGGGTGCGGGGCTGGGTCTCGGCCTCGAAGTCGTCGCCCCAGGTCACTTCGGTGCGCTGCCGGGACCGACGCCGGAGGACGTTCAGGCAGCGCCGGGTGGCGATGTGGTAGATCCAGGCGCGGAAGGCCTGAGGGTCGTTGAGGGTCGGCAGCTGCCGCCAGACGACGACGAACGTCTCCTGCACGGTGTCCTCGGCCTCGCCCCGGTCGTTGAGCATCCGGTAGCACAGACGGAACAGCTCGGACTCGTACGCGCGGACCAGGTGCTCGAAGGCGACGGGGTCGCCGTCCTGGGCCCGACTGACCCAGGTGGTCTCGCTGAAGTCAGGACCGGCTGACCTGCGGGTGTCGGACCCCGGCGGCGTCGTGTCGGGGGGCGTCGTGTCGGGGTTGGGGGACGACACGATGCCGACGTCGGGGTCGACCACCGGCTCGGTCATCGCACGCCCCGGGCGGGCGAGGGTCTGCATCGGGTACGGGCGGGACACGGTGACATGTCTGGAGCTCCTCGACCTGGAGCCGTCACGGGACGGCGGGGTTTCCTTGGTGGGTGACGGTTTCCACTGCGACTGACGGTTTCCGTGGTTTTCCTGACGGGGTCCACCGCCGCAGACCGGGCCTGCGCGACGATGCCCGCCTCCGGGTCGTGACCCGAGAGGCGGGCATCGCAGGAGCGACTCAGCTGAGGCGGTCGCGGACGTCCTTGGCGGCGTCCTTGGCCTTCTCGCCGGCCTGCTTGGTCTGGGCGGAGGCCTGGTCGGCCTTGCCCTCGGCCTGCAGCTTCTCGTTGTTGGTGGCGTCGCCGACGGCCTCCTTGGCCTTGCCGGCGATCTCCTCGGCCTTGTTGCTGATCTTGTCTCCGATACCCATGCTGATCTCCTTCTTCGGTTGACGTCCCCGGTCGGGCGACCGGGAACGGTTCGCGTCAGAGCGTGACGCTGCTGGTGGTTCGCTTGCCGCGGTCGATGTCGAGCTGGACCCCCAGGCGAGCCAGGGGCGCGTCCAGCGCGGTCGACAGGTTGGCCGCGGCGTCGTCGCGAATCGCCGCCACCAGCGTACGGAGGTCGGTGCGGTCGTCGGCGCTGACCTTGACGGTCAGCTCGGGGGCCCCGGAGGTCCCGCGCAGCACGGCGCTCGCCGCGTTGACACCCGCGTACGACTTGATGTCGTCGGCCACGGCCGTGGCGAGCACGTCCGGCGGGCACACGGTCAGACCCGAGACGGCGTCGTCGTGCAGCCGGTACGGCCGCGCCGCATTGGTCCGCGGGATCTGCGCGAGCAGCCAGGCCAGCCCGACCAGCGCGAGGATGAGCCCGACCACGGCGACGGCCACGATCGCGACCGGCTGAGCCAGCAGTCCGGTGGCGGCATCGTCGACCACGGGGCTGCCGCCGGCCGGCGCGGACCAACCGGTTCCGCTGACGGCCAGCAGCTGTCCGAGCACGCCGGTGGTGGCGAGGGTGGCGGCGGCACCGACGACCAGCAGCACGACGCCGATCACGGCCAGCCAGCCCCGGTTGAGTCCTCCTGCGAGCTGTCTCATGTCCTCATCCCTCCTGTCGACGGGAACGGGGTCCCGTCGCGTCCGTTCTCGAGTGCCGCTGCGGTGTCCGGCAGGGTGGTGCGGCGTCGGCGGGTCACAGCGACACCGTCCGAGCCCGTACGACGACGGACGGCATCGGCACCAGACCGGCGGCCTGCAGCGCGCCGGTGACCCGGTCGCGCACCTGCTGCTCGATCGCCTGGCCCTGCTGAGACGGTGTCTTCACCGTCAGCGTGACCCGGCGCGCGCCGACCACGGTCGAGACGCTGTCCACGCCGTCGACCTGACCGGCCCGGGCGGTGGCCAGCTTGGCCACGGAGCGGCGGGTCATCACGACCTCGGTCGGGACCCCGGCGCCACCGTCCTCCAGCACGAGGGCGTTGGGCGGGCCCGGCTTGATCGCGGCGATCAGCAGCACCAGCCCGACCACGGCCAGGGCGAGGGACACGATGAGCACGGCGACC
>JBMDXL010000992.1:0-2696 GCA_048594465.1 Microlunatus sp.
GAAGCGTCGTCCGATCCACGGATCGCTCCTCACCTCACGACCGTGCGGACGTGCGCTCCCTCGGCGCCTTCACGGAGGTCGGGGTGACGCATGCTCGATCACGTGAACTGGCAACCAGACATCCTGCCCGGGTTCGAGGCGGTCGAGATACCGCTGCCGGAGGCGGCGCGGGCGCCGGGGGAGCCGGACGAGACCGAGATCGTGGCCACCCTGGTCCGGCGGGCCGGGGGCGAGCGGTCCCGGCACGCCGTGCTGGCCGTGCACGGGTGGAACGACTACTTCTTCCACACCCACGTGGCCGAGGTGCTGTCCGCGGCCGGGTTCGCCTTCTACGCGATCGACCTGCGCCGCTACGGCCGGAGTCTGCGGCTGGGTCAGCTGCGGGGGTTCATCGCCGACCTGAGCGAATACGACCAGGAGCTGACGGCGGCCGCGGACCTGATCGCGGCCGACCACGACCGGCTCACGCTGCTGGGGCACTCCACAGGCGGGTTGACCGCGACCCTGTGGGCGGCCGAGCACCCCGACCGGGTGGACGGGGTGATACTCAACTCGCCGTGGCTCGATCTGCAGGGCTCCGCCATGGTCCGCGCCCTCGGCGGCCCCGTGATCGACGCGCTCGGCGGCAACCGTCCCACCGCGGTGCTGCCGCTGCCGGACTCCGGCTTCTACGCCCGCACCATCCACACCGACCACGGCGGGGAGTGGGACTACGACACCGAGCTGAAGACCAGCCCGTCCCCGGCCATCCGGGTCGGCTGGCTGCGGGCGGTGCTGCAGGGCCACCAGAAGGTCGCCGCGGGTCTCGGGCTGCCGATGCCCGTGCTGGTGATGACCTCGGCCCGTACGGACTTCGCCCGCAAGTGGCACGAGGGTCTGCACGAGGCCGACACCGTGCTCGACGTCGAGCAGATCGCCCGCCGCGCCACCAAGCTGGGACGGCACGTGACGATCGTCCGCTTCGAGGGTGGCCTGCACGACCTGTTCCTGTCGCGCCGCGACGTCCGGGAGCAGGTTTTCGACGAGGTGCGGCGCTGGTCCGGGGCATACCTGACGACCGCTGGTTCGGTCCTTTCGGATGCTGCCTTTGATCCCGTCGGGCGCCCTGATTGAATGACACCGTGACTGAGATGCCGCACGTGGTCGTCATCGGTGGTGGGTTCGCCGGTCTGTCGGCGACGGAGACCCTCGCCAAAGAGGGTTTCCGGGTGACGCTGATCGACCGACACCCCTACAACACCTTCCAACCCCTGCTCTACCAGGTGGCGACGGGAGGTCTGAACGCCGGCGACGTGACCTACTCGCTGCGCTACTTCAGCGCGCGCTACCGCAACGTCAACTTCCGGCGGACCACGGCGATCGGTCTCGACCACGAGAAGCGTGAGGTGCTCTGCGACGACGGGGTCAACGTCGGCTACGACTACCTCATCATCGCCAACGGCATCACCACCAACCACTTCGGCATCCCCGGGGCGGCGGAGTACAGCGTCTCCATGTACACCCGGGCCGAGGCGCTCCGGGTGCGGGACATGATCTTCGGTGGCATCGAGACCATCGCGGGCATGTCCGAGGAGCACACCGGCGGCTTCACCGTCGTGGTGGTCGGCGGCGGCGCGACCGGGGTCGAGATCGCCGGCCAGCTGGCGGAGCTGAAGAGCCACGCCGTCCCGGTGGTCTGGCCCGAGCTCAACCCGGCGCTGATGCACGTGGTCCTGGTCGAGATGGGTCCGGCGCTGCTGGCCCCCTTCGACGACAAGCTGCGTCGCTACACCCTGCGCGAGCTGGTCAAGCGTGGCGTGGACGTCCGGCTCAAGACGGCCATCTCCGAGGTGCACGCCGACCGGGTGGACTTCAAGGGCGGTCAGACCATGCAGGCCGACCTGGTGATCTGGGCCGCCGGTGTGTCGGGCTACCCGCTGCTGCGGGACTGGGGTCTGCCGATCGGTCGCGCCGGTCGGATCGAGGTCAACTCCGATCTGAGCACCGTCAACGACGACCGCGTCTTCGCCGTCGGCGACGCCTCGGTGATCGTGGACAACCCGCTGCCGCAGCTGGCCCAGCCGGCGCTGCAGACCGGCAAGCACGCCGCCCAGCAGATCACCCGGATCCACCTCGGTCAGCCGACGGTCCCCTTCGAGTACTACAACAAGGGCACCATGGCCACGATCGGTCGCGCCGACGCCGTCGTGCAGCTGCCCAACGGTCTCAAGCTCACCGGTCTGTTCGCCTGGCTCGGCTGGATCGCCCTGCACATCATGTTCCTGCTGGGCAGCCGCAACCGGGTGCAGACCCTGATCAACCTGGCCGTGCGCTACTCCGGTCTCGGCCGCTCCGGCGTCATCGTCGGTGACGTGGCCGAGACGCCGCGGCTGAAGGCGATCAAGCAGAAGTAGCCGGTCCGGTCGTGGGCGAGGCCTGGTGGCGGACCGCGGTCTTCTACCAGGTCTTCCTGCGGTCGTTCGCCGACTCCGACGGCGACGGGGTCGGTGACCTGCCGGGTGCCACGACCCGGCTAGCGGATCTGGCGGCCCTCGGCGTGGACGCGGTCTGGCTCTCGCCCTTCTACGCCTCACCCCAGGTCGACGCCGGCTACGACGTCAGCGACTACTGCGACGTCGACCCCGTGTTCGGGACGCTGGCCGACGTCGACGCCCTGCTGGCGCGGGCCCACGAGCTGGGACTGAAGGTGATCGTCG
>JBMDXL010000993.1:0-2519 GCA_048594465.1 Microlunatus sp.
CCAGTCCGGCATCCACCATCGGCTGCGGCGTCCGGTGACCACGTGCCAAGCGCCAGCCCGCGAGGCGCCCACATCCAGCGGGTACCGCTCGACAAGGCGGACCCAGGCGTCGGCGTCGGCGATCTCGTAAACCCGGGCCCCGGCTGCCGGCTGCAGCCTGGCGACTCGGGCCCGTTCCCAGCCCATCGGATCCTCAACCAGGGCGAGCTGCAGCGCGGGTAGCCCACCGAAGGGCGGTGACGTCGACACGGCATCGCCCAGGTCAGGAATGGACCACCACAAAGTCTGTGGTTGCTGCGCGCGACGTCGGGCTGCGATCAGCCGTTGCTTGATCCCGGTCAGGTGTGGCGGACGGCCTCGGGTCGCTCGCCGGCTCAGCAGCCGGGACACGTAGCGCTGGTCGTTCGGCGTCAAGGGGCGCGTCCACCACGTTGCGCCGGGCGCCGCGGCGACGGCCTCCGCCACCGGGCGGAGTGCCGCCACGACAGCGGGATCTGCGGCGGCGAGGTCGTCGTCGCTGGGTGGATCCCTGTAGCTGGCCTCAGAAACGACTCCGGCCAGAGCCTCGAACAGCGAAGCCGTGGTCAGACGATCCGGTGGCGGCGGTGACTGCTGCGCGAGCGCATGGACGAGCGCGGCCGGGGTGTCTGTTGTCAGGAGAGGTCCGCTGAGCCACACGACTCCGTCGGACGGGATGGTCGGCTTCGGTGGGTTCTGCACGAGGTAGGTGTTGCTGATGACGTCGAAGACGTCGACGCCGCTGACCTGCAGGCACAGACTTCGCCCGCGGGGTCCTGCCAGCAGCTGAGCCGCGGTCGTCGAACTGTCCATCCCGTGATCCTAGAAAGACCTGCCAGATCCCACGATCCGATTCACGCACACGGCGGCCGGCCACTGCGAGTTCCGCTAGACGGTCTGTCAGCGCAGAGGTCCCCAGCGGACTGCCTGCTCACAGAGCACTCCGGACTGGCCCCGGTCATCCTGGATCTGCAGAGCCCAGCCGTTCGTCAGCTTCGGAACTCCGGCCTTGAGCAGGGCGGAGACCTCCGGACCTTCCCAGGTCTCATAGCCACAACCACCCCCGCACCCGCACGAGTCCCAGACCACCAACCGGGACACTTCAGCGAGATCGCGCGCTTCCTCGGGCGTGAGCTCGTCATCGAAGACCGTGAATCGGCGCCCACCAACCTCGATCCATGATCCGGCGGAGTCCGCAGCCGGGATCACGCTGCTGGCATCGAGGGCCTTCTGCTGATGAACTTCCTCAGCAATCTCTGCCATCGACGTGGTCTTCGCGCGCCGCGCCATGTGAACAGTGTGATCGCCAAGCCAACAGATGAGCACCCGATCTCGTCGGCCCTCGCACGTCGCCTCCTCAGTCAAAGGCCTCGGCCGGTCCCGTAGAGGGGTCCGCTTGCGGCTAGACCTGCACCGGCGAACGCGCGGCCGACGGGCCCAAGCTGGAGACGCCACACGTATCAGCCGGCGTCGCGTCGGGGTTGAATGCTGCGGTGGCCTCCGACATCTCCTTGCGACCCATCACCGTCCAAGACTGGTCGGCCGTTCACGGGTGGGCGTCGACCGAAGAGGCATGCCGCTACCAGCCGTGGGGTCCGAACACGCCGGCCGAAACGCAAGCGTTCGTCGAGGACGCTGTCATGGACTGGCACGAAGAGCCGCAAGACCGCTACGTCTGGATCGCCGAGGAGGCGGCCGTGGTCGTCGGCCTCGGTGAGCTCAAGATCCGCAGCCGCCGCTGGCACCAGGGCGAGATCGCCTACGCGGTGGACGTCAGACAGTGGCGACGAGGGATCGGGTCTGCCATCGCGACAGAGTTGCTGACTCGAGCCTTCGGGTCCTTCCAGCTCCACCGGGTGACGGCAACCTGCGATCCGCGTAACACAGGCTCTGCGGCTGTGCTCGCCCGAGTCGGCATGGTTCACGAGGGCCGTCTCAGACAGACAATCCAAATCAGAGACGGTTGGCGAGACTCCGACGTGTATAGCGTCTTGGCCCACGAGTGGGATCCGGTTTCTCCGTCCGGCTAGTGCGCCCGGTGGGTTGTCGCTCAAGGGCCGGCAACTGCACGTGACCCGCACGAGGGTTGCTATACGGGATAGGCAGGGTCCCACGTGACGATCGCCCAGATGATCCAGCCTATGAGCAAAGCAACGACAACAAGAATGGCGACCACCCCGGCTGTGACACAGCCAGGGGTGGATCCGGGAGGAGGACCTCGTCCCCGACCGGATCATGGAGGTGGCCTTCGTCGACGTGGGCCAGGGCGACGGCTGCCTGGTCACCACGCCGGGCAACCGCCGGATCCTCGTCGACGCCGGCATGGGCGACGAGATGTACTGGTACCTCCGCTGGCGCTTCGACTTCGTGGGCCGGGAGGCCAGCGGCGAGCCGCTGCTGATCGACCACGCCGTCATCAGCCACCCCGACGAGGACCACTACGCCGGCTTCGGCCCGATCCTCGACGCGCCGCTGATCGCCATCGGCACGCTGCACCACAA
>JBMDXL010000994.1:0-2920 GCA_048594465.1 Microlunatus sp.
ACAGCAGGATGTTGACGTCGGCGAACTTGGCCGCGTAGAGCAGCCGGTGCCACAGGCTCCCGACCGAGACGCCGCCCTTGCCCTCGTAGGTGTACGTGGTCGGGTTGCCGCTGTCGCCGCCGCCGGGGGTGTCCAGCTCGATCGGCGGCGTGCCCTCGGGCGCCCCGACGATGGAGTAGTCGGTCTGGATCTCACCGAAGTAGATCCGCGGCTCGTGCTCGTCGATCTTGCCCTGCGGCGGGATGTCGCGGACGATCCACTCCGGCTCGCCGCCGGACTGCCGCTTGTTGCCGTACGCCGCCACCAGGCCGTAACCGTGGGTGTAGACGGTGCGCAGGTTGTTCCAGTTCTTGCCCTCGATGTTGGAGACGTCCATCTCCCGGACCGCCACCACGGCATCGGTCTCGGTCCCGTCGATGGTGTAGCGGTCCACGTCCAGGGTCTTCGCGAACTGGTAGTAGCCCCGGACCTGCTGGAGCTGCTCGTAGGCGGGGCTGACCACGGCCGGGTCGATCAGCCGGATGCCGGGCAGCGCCTCGGCGTCGGAGCGCAGCTGTCCCGCGCTGGCCTGGGTCTTGGCCGAGTAGTCGGTGGTCTCCACCGTGTCCACGCCGTACGCCGCCCGGGTGGCCGCGATGTTGTTGGCGATGTAGGCCCGCTCCTTGTCCGGCTCGTCCGGCCGGACGGAGAAGTACTGCACGGCACCGGGGTAGACGATGCCCAGCACGATCGAGGAGAGGATCAGCAGGGTCAGACCGATGGTCGGGATCACCCAGCGACGCAGGATCGCGTTGGCGAAGAACAGCAGCGCGGTGATGCCGGCGATCACCGAGAGGATCAGCTTGGCGTTCACCGTGGCGTTGTCGGCGGTGTAGTTGATGCCGGTGAAGGCGTCGCCACCGAGGGTGGTGTTGGCGATCTCCAGCCCGTACTGGTCGAACCAGTAGCTGACGCCCTTGATCAACACGGCCACGCCGACCAGCACCGACAGGTGCGCCTGCGCCTTGCCGCTGCCGCCGCGGGCCGGCCCGCTGAACCGCAGACCGCCGGTGATGTAGTGCACGACGGCGGCGATCAGGGTGGCGAAGACGAACGCGGTGAACAGGAACGAGGCGACGAAGCGCCACCACGGGTAGTCGAAGACGAAGAAGCCGATGTCGAGACCGAACTTGGGATCGGTGACCCCGAACGGGGTGGCGTTGCGCCAGGCCAGGAACGTGTCCACCTGACCGGCCGCGGCCCCGCCGGCGAACAGGCCGACCAGGATCGCGACGGCGAGCACCACCCAGACCAGGCGGGCGTCCAGCAGCTCGCGGTAGCGCTCCAGCAGCGGGCTGGTGGGTGGACCGAGGCGGGTCTGGCTGCGGAGCCGGTAGGCCAGCACGGCGTTGCCCCCGACCAGCGCGGCCATCAGCAGCCCGAAGGTGGCGAACAACCCGATCCTGGTGAGCAGCATCGTGGAGAACACGGTGCCGAAGTCCATCGACTGGTACCACAGCCGATCGGTCCAGAAGCTGGTGAAGATGGCGAAGGCGACCACCAGGACGGCGGCGATGATCAACGTGGGCAGGATCGCACTGCGCCGTCCGCTGATCCGTGTCGTACTCACTCGGGTCTCTCTCCTGTTGACGGTGACGCGCCGCTGGTGAGCGGCCGCGTCGTCGCGGGCGGTTGGCCCAGCCTATGCGGGCCGGGAAAGTCCTACTGGTGGGTAACTCGCCGGTGGGCTCACAGGTTCCTGACGACCCGCCCACAGCCGGGCCCTCGCCGGGATGGCGGGGATCAGCCCACGCACCGGGTGACCCGCTGCTCGCCGCCGGGGACCTCGAGGACCCGGAGCTGGGTGATGGCCTCGGTCAGGGTGGACACCTTGACCACGGTGACGTCGGTCCGCACCCCGGCCAGGTCCGCGCAGTTGCCGCTGGGGACCAGGAAGACCGATGCCCCCGCCCGCTCCGCCGACGCGAGCTTCTGCCGGATCCCGCCGATGGCCCCCACGTCGCCGCTCGGGGTGATGGTCCCGGTCCCGGCGACGTCGCGGCCGGCCAGCATCTCGCCGGCGGTGATCTTGTCGTAGATGCCGAGAGCGAAGACCATGCCGGCGCTCGGCCCACCGATCTGCTGGCCCAGGTCGAACGTGATCCGCGGGGTGTAGGCGTACCCCTGACCGACGGTGATGCCCACCACGGCCACCCCGGGATCGGAGCCGGACTGGGCGGCCACCACCCGGACGGTGGTCTGCACCCGATCTCGCAGGACGACGAAGTCGACCCGCTCGTTCGGTCGGTGGCTCCTGATCTGCTCGCTGACGTCCTCGGCGACCGGCGTCTCGACACCGTCCACCGACTCGATCAGGTCACCGGGCAGGAGCTTGCCGTACGCCGGGCCGCCGACGGTCACCGACGCCACCGCGGGGCGCTGCTCGACCGGCTGGCCGGCCGCGCGCAACGCCGCCACCACCGCGTCGTCCTGGGACGTCTCCATCATCTGCGTCTCGGCCTGCTTCACCTCGTCCGCGCTGCGGCCGGGCGGGAACACCGCGTCCCGGGGCAGGGTGTCGCGGCCCGGCAGCCAGTACGCGGCCAGCGCCTCCGGGAGGGTGAGCCGGGAGTCCGCACTGGTCCCCGAGACGACGGTCAGGTCGAGCTGGCCGGAGGTCGGGAAGGTGGGTACACCCTCGACCGAGATCAGGGGCCGTCCGTCGACGTCACCCAGCACGTCGGCGGTCCCGCCCGGGCTCCACGCCACGAACGGCACGGGCAGCACCGCCAGCGGGACGGCCAGCGCCACGAAGAGCAGGGCCGAGACCAAGGCGGTCCAGGTCTGCCGGGTCACGACCCGAGCCTCATGACAGCCTGACCGGAGCGCCTCACGGGAGGCCCACCCAGGTCACGTCGCCGGAGGTCAGGTGCTGTTCCTT
>JBMDXL010000995.1:0-5521 GCA_048594465.1 Microlunatus sp.
GACGACTCACCTCGGCCAGCACCCACTCGTCCAGCCAGTGGCCCAACGGCTCCAGCGACCGACGGCCGTCCAGGGCCTCGGTCAGCAGCTGGGCGAACCAGGGCGCCCAGGTGCGGGCCTGCTCGTCCAGCTCGCGGGCGCGCGCCGGATCCACTCCAGCCGGCACCGTGTCCACGGTGACCGCCCGGGTCGAGGCGGGCACCGGCGGCCCGCTGACCCGCTCGGACTCCTCCACGAAGCGCAGTGCCGGCTGGTCGGGGGACACCGGGTCGAGCGGCAGCGGGAGGACCCAGGCCACGGCGGGTGGACGGGTGTCGACGGCGGGGCTCAGCACGAGGTGGGCGGGCATCCTGACTCCTTCGCTCGGGAGTCAGCAGCGTGGGCCCGGTCCCGCCCCGCGGGCAAGACGCCGGTGTGGACAACTCGCGGAGGTGTGGACGCCCGGCTCGGCCCCGATCGGGAGCCGGATCCGGGCGGAGCGGGGCGAGCTCAGACCATCAGGTTGGACTGGATGCTGTACTGCGCCGCGCGGTAGACGTGACGACCGAACTCCACGAACCGGCCGGTGTCGTCGTAGGTGATCCGGTCCACGGTCAGGCACGCCGACGGGACGTCCTCGTCGAGCAGGTCCGCCTCGTCGTCGCTCATCAGCCGGGCGGAGATGCGCTGGTGGGCGATCTTGAGGTTCACCCCGAGGGACTGGAGCGTGGCGTACAGACTGCGGTGCTCCAGCGCCTCGCGGGAGAGGTCGAAGCTGGCCGGCAGGTAGTTGGTGAGGATGGCCAGCGGCACCTCGTCAGCCAACCGGAGCCGCCGCACCCGGATGAACTCCTGGTCGGTGATCTCGGTGGCGTCCAGGGCGGCGGCCACGTCGGGGTCCAGGGGTCCCACGGTGAACCCCAGCAGCTGGGTGCTGGGCACCTTCCCGGCCTGGACCAGGTCGGCGTTCAGACTCGTCAGCCGCTCGTCCCGGCTGAACTGGGAGCGGACCACCTGGGTGCCGACCCCCCGCTTGCGGACCAGCAGGCCCTTGTTGACCAGCTCCTGGATCGCCTGCCGGGCGGTCGGTCGGGACAACCCCAGCCGCGTGGTCAGCGACAGCTCGTTCTCCAACCTGTCGCCGGGCGACAGCACCCCGTCGTTGATGGCGCGCTCGATCGACTGGGCGAGCTGGTAGTAGAGCGGCACGGGGGAGTTGCGCTCGAGCGTGATGTCGAGCTCTCGGGCAGCGCTGGGCTCGCTCATGCTCGTCATGGTACGGCCGAGCTCGCCGAACCTCATAATGTAAGGACAATTTGCCGCGCGTCCGACCCTCAGGGTGAGAACAGCAGCACGAGACCGGCGCAGGTGTAGCCGACCATGATCACCAGCATCGGCCACTGGCCGCGGACGGCGGCCGACGGTGCGAGCAGGCGGAGGGCCTTCTCGTGGGCGACCACGATGCCGACCAGGTGACCGAGCACGATCGCCGTCAGCTGCAGCACGGCCACGCCGGTGGGGTGGGCGAAGACCGCGGTGCTGACCGTCAGGTCGGCGGTGCCGAGCACGTTCCAGCCCCTCCCGAGCGGGTCGGACAGGTTCACCGCCACCCGCTGCCCCTCCACGATCAGCAGCGTGGCGTAGTGCGCGATCGCGTACCCGACGACGATCGGCACCAGGGATCCCGCCATCGCGTGCACCGCGCCCCCCGGCCGCAGGGGCGCGCCGTCCCGACCCGGGTAGCGGGCCAGCCAGGCCGCCGACCCGGTGAAGGTGAGCCAGACGACGGCGATCATGCTCAGCAGACCGCCGGTCTCCCACAGCACCGGGGACACCCCGGAGTCCTGCACGGTCTGGATCCACCAGCTCAGGTTGGCGAAGCTGTCGAAGGCGGTGCTGCCCAGCAGGACCGCGACCACCCCGACCGTCCCCGCCGGCAAGGTGGCGACCGTCAACCCGGCCAACGGGTTCACCCACCGCAGCCGGCCGTCGGGCGACCGTCGCCAGGGCGAGAGCCGGGCGACCGTGCTGGCGTACGCCTCGAACGGGTCGGCCGCCCCGATCCAGCGGCGACCGCCGACGACAGCGCCGATGACCATGATCACCAACCAGGCGAGCACCCAGACCCGCAGCACCGACAGCGTGGTGCGGTCGGGTTGCACCAGCTCCAGCCACGCGAAGGCGAACAGCGACACCGCTGCCGGCCAGACGCCGATGGCCGGGGGCAGATCGACCAGACCGTGGTCGGGATCGGTGCGCGCCAGCCGGCACAGCAGCAGGTGGGTCGTCCGCAGCGGGTTCAGCACGCGCCAGACGCGGCCGGCGACCAGGGAGAGCGGGACCAGACCGACCCACAACCAGACGAAGACGAAACCGAACACGGGGTTGGTGAGCTGGTCCGGCCCGATGGCGACCGCCAGACCGACCCACGCGAAGAGCACCAGCACCAGCCCGCGCGCCACCGTACGGACGACGGGGTTGTCCACCACGGTTTGGATCCCGGGCACCGGACGCCCCGGGTCGGCCGCGAACCGCGGCTGCCGCCAGGCCAGCAGCAGGACTGCGAAGGTGATCGCCAGCGCGCCGGCCGCGCCGACCAGGACGAACCCGAACGGCAGCGGCAGATCGTGGCGGGAGACCAGACCGTGCAGGGGGATCAGCGGCACAGTCACCGGCGGGGCGGTCACCGTACGTTCAAGATCACGATGATCTTCTCGAGGTCGTGCGACTCGACCTCGAAGCTGCCGGGGGAGGACACCCGGAAGGTGCCGGTGGCGGGCACCCCGGCCTTGACCTCGAGGGCGTAGCCGTCCGCGCTGTCGGTGTGCGCGTGGATCTCGTCGTCGACGTCGCTGGTCACGTTCAGCTGGACCTCCTGGCCGACGGCGACCTGCACCTTCTCCCCGCTCGGGGTCACGCGGCCACCGGCGATGCTGATGTCGACGACGACCCGGTCGGCGGTGTCGGCCGAGGGGGTGGCGGAGGCGGACGGCGTCGGGTCCGAGCTGCCGCTCGCCGACGGGCTCGCCACCGCACCGGTGGGGGCTCCCGACGACGGGGCCGGCCCGGGTTCGGCCGGGCCGCCGCACGCGGTCAGGCCCAGGCAGGCGACGAGCGCGGCGGCCGCAACGGCACGGCGGTGGAGGGAACGGGCGGCGGGTGACACGACGGTCCTTTCTCGGGGCTGCTTCCCGGCCAGTGTTCCAGCCACTCCCGGACGCACCGGTGTGGCGGTTGGTGATCTGCCCCACCTCGGTAGGGTGGGTGAGCGGAACAGCGCAGAGAGCGTGCGGGACGCCGCGACCGAGATCACGCGGGAAGCCGCGACGGAGGGGATGCCGATGCCGCAGCGACTGACGCCGCTGGAGGTGTCCCTGCTCGTCCTGGACACCGCGCACGCGCCGGCCCACGTCGCCACGGTGGACATCTTCGACTCCCGCCCCGACGGTCTGGACTACGAGCGCCTGATCGCCCTGATCCGGGAGCGGATCGCCTACGTCCCCCGCTACCGCCAGCGCTTCCGCGACGTGCCCGCCCGCCTGGCCGCCCCCGTGTGGGTGGACGACGAGAGCTTCGACCTCACGTTCCACGTCCGTCGCTCCGCTCTGCCGCGGCCCGGGACGATGGAGCAGCTGCGCGAGTTCGTCGGCCGGGTGGTGGCCCGACGGATGGACCGTTCGCGGCCGCTGTGGGAGATGTACGTCGTCGAGGGCCTGGAGGGCGACCGCTTCGCCGTGGTGGCCAAGACGCACCTGACCCTGGTGGACGGGGTGGACAACGTCGACATCGGCCAGGTGCTGCTCGACGCCCGCGCCGAACCGGATCTGGTCACCCCGGAGTCCTGGCGTCCGGTGCCCGAACCGGGAGCCGCCGAGCTGGTGGCGGGGGCGCTGTGGGAGAGCGCGAACGACCCGCTGCTCGCCTGGCAGAACATCCAGGGAGCCGCCACCAGCGCCCTCGGGGTGGCGGTGGCGGTGGGCGAGGCCGTCGGCGGGGTCGGCTCGACCGTCGTCGAGCTGGTCGAGGACGCGCTGCTGGGCAGTCGACCGCGGTCGAAGTCGCCGCTGTCCGGTGTCGTCTCCGAGCAGCGGCGGGTCGCGCTGGTGTCGGTGCCGCTGGCCGAGCTCAAGGCGGTCCGCGACGAGCACGACCACACCATCAACGACGTGATCTTGGCCGCGGTCACCGGCGCGCTGCGCTCCTGGCTGCTGACCCGCGGTGAGTCGGTGCCCAACGGGCGTGAGCTGACGGCGCTGGTGCCGATGAGCGTGACCGAGGACGACGGCGAGCCGACCTCGCTGGGCAGTCAGGTGGCTCCGCACCTGCAGCCGCTGCCGATCGGTGAGCAGAACGCCCTGATGCGGTTGCACCAGGTGGCGTACGCGACCCAGGCGCACAAGGACACCGGCCGGGCGGTGGACGCCCGCGCGCTGTCCGACATCGCCGGTTTCGCGCCGACCACGCTGCACGCCCTCGGCGTCCGGGTGTCCAGCGACGTCCTCCGCCGACAGCACGACGTGCTGGTCACCAACGTGCCGGGACCCCAGGTCACGCTGTACGCGGCCGGTGAGCGGCTGGTGGCCAGCTACCCGGTGCTGCCCCTCGGCGCCGGTCACCTGCTGGCCATCGGGGTCACCTCGTACGACGGTCAGGTGTTCTTCGGGCTGACGGCCGACCGCGACGCGGTGCCCGACCTCGACGTGCTCGCCCAGTGCCTGGACGACGCGGTGGAGGAGCTGCTGGACACCACGGTGCGGGCCCGGGCGCTGCGCCAGCCGACCCGCAAGGCGTCGGCGGCGGCGAAGAAGGCGGCTGCCTCCAAGGCCGCGGCCCGCCAGGAGGCGCGCCGCACGTCCGGCCAGCGCCGGGCGGCCATGCGGAACCTGGCCAGTCGGGCGGTCGAGCTGGGCGCCAACGCCACCCGCCCGCCGGCCGCCAAGCGGCCCTCGACGTCGGCTGCCTCTGCGCCCACCACGGCGGGGGCGCGGACGCTCCGCACAGAGGCGACCGAGTCGACCGACACGACGACCTCGGCGTCGACCGGATCGGGGACGCAGCCCCCGGCCACGCGCACGACCACCGCGAACAAGGCCCCGGCGAAGAAGGCCCCGGCGAAGAAGACCGGCACCGCGAAGAAGGCGACGACCGCGACGAAGGCGCCGGCGAAGAAGGCGACGAGCGCGACGAAGGCGCCGGCGAAGAAGGCGACCACCGCGACGAAGAAGCCCGCCGCGAAGAAGGCCGCGACGGCGCCGGTCGCGGACACCACGTCGGCCAGCCGGGCTCTGGCCGCCCCGCGGTCGCGGCCCCGGAAGGCCTCTCCGGCCCGGACGACCACCCCGCCGACGGAAACCGTTCCGACCACGGCCGAGGACGCATGACCGTCTTCGTCCCGCTCACCCTGGACGCTGCCCGCCAGCTGCGGGTCACCGGGTCGGCCCGAGATCTGGTCGGTTACGCCGCGGGTCCCGCCCTGCGTGCCTGGCTGGGAGAGTCGCGGCTGGATGACGAGGAGGCCGACTACGTCGCCCTCAACCACGCG